>JAZSHG010000159.1:0-3219 GCA_045533135.1 Acutalibacteraceae bacterium | reverse complement strand
GGCTTCTTTCACCGCGTCGATATATAGTCCTGTGCGGCAAGCCCCCACTTCGGGTATCGCGAGCGCCGCGGCGTCGTCCTCATCCTGCACCACCGCGCCGACAACGGTGGGCACTTCGTCGTCGGAGAATTTGACGGTCGCGCCAAAGCACTCCGCCTCCACCGACAAATCCATTAGACTTACCGCCATACCGGCAGGCACGCGGTCAGCGATAGCTTTCATACCTGCCGCTTGCAGGCGGCTGTCGGAAATGAGCTCCTTGACGGTGATATCCATCAGTTGTACACAGGGAAAAGATAAAATAGGCATAACCGGCTTGCGCGCGACCTTGTTTTGCGCGGCGAGCCAATCTTTCATACACAAAGACATATTTTCGCCTCCTTTGTGAAAAGTATAGCATATCGTCTGGGAGCGCATATTGTTTTTATCAACGAATTTTGTAAAAATTTAATGCCGTCGGCACCCACGCCGACGGCATTTGTTTTTATTTTTCAAACAGTGGAGTGGACAGATAGCGGTCGCCCGCATCGGGAAGCAACACCACCAGCCGCTTGCCTGCCCATTCAGGGCGTGCCGCGATCTTGGCGGCCGCCCACAAGGCCGCACCTGATGAGATACCCACCAGCATACCCTCGGTGGCCACCAGCTCTCGTGCGGCGGCAAAAGCATCCTCTTCGGTCACCGCGATCACCTCATCGTAGACGGCGGTATTCAGTACCGACGGTACAAAGTTTGCGCCGATGCCCTGCAGGCCGTGCGCGCCGCTTTTGCCCTGCGACAGCAGGGGAGAGGAGGCAGGCTCCACCGCAAAAACGGCAATATCTGCGCGCTGTTCTTTGAGATATTCCCCCACGCCTGTAAGAGTGCCGCCCGTGCCGACACCCGCCACAAAGCCATGAAGCTCACCGTCGGTATCTGCCCAGATCTCGGGGCCTGTAGTCAAGCGGTGCGCTTCGGGGTTGGCAGGATTATCAAATTGGCGCGGCATAAAGCTGCCTGGAATCTCGGCGGCCAGTGCTTCGGCTTTGGCGATCGCCCCTGCCATACCCAAAGCGCCCTCGGTGAGTACAATCTTGGCGCCGTAAGCCGCCAGCAGACGGCGGCGCTCCACACTCATCGTGTCGGGCATTGTCAAAATCACCGTGTAGCCGCGCGCAGTACCCACCGCCGCCAGACCGATGCCGGTATTGCCGCTGGTCGGCTCGATAATGGTTGCACCGGCTTTAAGCAACCCCTGTTGCTCCGCAACGTTCAGCATATGCAACGCCACGCGATCTTTCACACTGCCGGCAGGGTTTAAGCCCTCCCATTTGGCAAGCAGGGTCGCTTTCAGCTCGTGTGCGGCGGCAAAACGGCGCAGTTCTACGAGCGGTGTGTGACCGATCGCTTGTTCGGCGCAGGTATATATAGGCATTTTGATCAACTCCTTTATCATAACACCGCTATTATACCACGACTGATACTTCACCACAAGGGGCAGGATGAAAAAGGCGTACAAATTTCCTGCCAATGAACAAAATTACTCTTGTCATGCCGCCGCGCGTGTGTTACATTGGAATTACAAACACCAAAGGAGTGTACGCGTATGAAAAAGGCGCTGGAAACCCTCAAAAAGGATATATTGCTCACCGATAATGAAGCGTGTTTTATTGAACGCGAGCGCTTTTTGCAACAGGCGGCAATCGGTTTTGATGAAACCGATCCCACCGCCTTTGCCAAGCTTTTGACGGATATGCTCGGTGCAGTATCCGTGCCTGTGCAGGCAGAGGATATGTTTGTCGGCCGTGTGGTCGAAGCGCGCCCCGACGAGGGAATGCAAGCGCCATCCACCCTCTTGGTGTGTGACGGACATAAGGATTTTGACTATGCGATGATTTTGCAAAAAGGTCTGCGCGCGTGCGGCGAGGAGATCGTTGCCAACGCCGCGCGACTGGGGGATGCGGAATCGCTGGAATTTGCCGCGTCTGCCAAAATCGTTCTGCGCGGTATCGAGCAATATGCCGCACGCTATGCCGACGCCGCCGAAAAAGCCGGAAAACTGCGCGCCGCCGCCGCACTGCGCCGCGTGCCGATGGAGCCTGCCTTCGATATGTTTTCGGCACTGCAAGGAATGTGGCTGTTGCACATGGTGGCGAGCTGCTACGTCGGCTCGCGTGACTATGCCTTCGGTTGGATGGATAAATATCTCTATCCTTACTATCAGCAGTCGCTCAAAAACGGTGAAACCGCAGAAGAACTGGCCGAGCAGCTCGCCTTTTTCTTTGTCAAAGCCAACGAGATCTGCGGTCGCGCCACCCACAACTACCAATGTAAGCCCGTGCTGTCGCAGGCATCGAAGCAATACGTCTGCTTCGGCGGCAAAGCTCCCAACGCGCTCTCTATGTGTATCCTTGATGCCGCGGCACTGCTCAACACGCCCCAACCGCAGTTTACCGTCCTGCTTGATCCGCAGGCCGATGAGGCTTTTACGCGCCGCGTGTTTGAGGTGATGGCGGTGGTGACGGATAAGCTACACGTGTATAACTATCCGCAGATCGTGGCGTATCTGCTCAAAAAAGGTGTGCCGCAGGAGGTGGCGGAAAGCTTCACCTTCTCTGCCTGTTGCACCTTTGACCTTGATCACCACAGCATCCGCCGCGAGCATTATGTTCCCACCCTGCAACTGTTCAGCCGCGTCTTGCGTGAAAAAGAGTACGCGAGTGTGGACGAGATTTTGGTCGCCTATCGTGAGGCACTTGGCACGCATCTGCAGGCCCACGCCGACGTGGTGCAACAGCCGCTGGATATGGTCTATAACCGCCACACATTTGTGCTGGACAGCGTGCTGATGAGCGACTGCATTGCTCAGTGCCGCTTCCCTGCACGCAGTACGATGCCTTACAACGTGGTAAATCTGTTCTTTTCGGGTATGGCAACGGTGGGTGACTCTCTGCTTGCACTGGACACCTTTGTGTTCAAGGGCAAACGTTGCAGCTATGCCGACTTTGTGCGCCTGATGGACGGTGATTTTGCCGCAGACCGCGCCCTGCACCGCGACATTTTACAGATGACCAAATTCGGCAACGATACCGCCGCCGATGACTATACCGTCAAAGCGGTCAACACCTTCTGCGATGCCGCCGAAAGCATCCATGCCACCCCGGGCTGGTATTATGTTGCAGGGCTCTATTCCCTGTGGCAGGAAAATTACTGGGCGGCGGAGATCCCTGCCACACCTGA
>JAZSHG010000121.1:0-9239 GCA_045533135.1 Acutalibacteraceae bacterium | reverse complement strand
GACGAGAATAGGTAATCGTTTCATATTCGAATTTGCTTTCCGGTTGAGGATATCCGCACCTCCACACGCTATCAACAGTTAACCATTCTGCACTCATCAATTCATCCTTGGAGAATATTGTTTCGGATTGACACAATATATCCTTTTTTTCTTATATAATTCGAAATAAATTCCCAGTGGGGATTGCTTTCTAAAATATCAACAGCAGAAATGATCTCTCCTTCGTCAAAAGGAATCCCATTTTCCCTCAAATATCGTATAAGTTTTTTATCGTCGTCGGCTCGAAAAGTTATGTGTTTATTGATCTCCATTGTTGCACTCTCCTCTATCCAAACAAGGAAAACGATCCATATCGGTGTCGTATTAATACCCGTGATAAAGAATGGGATTGATCAAACCATTTTCTCTTGTTTTACCTTGTGGTCAATCACGTGGCGACTGGCAAGTTCTTTGCGGATATCATCAACAGAAATACCCATCTCAACCATCAGCACCATAATATGATAGGTCAGATCGGCAATTTCATATATGGTTTCCGCTTTATCATCCGCCTTACCGGCGATGATAACTTCGGTAGACTCCTCGCCAACCTGTTTCAGGATCTTATCGATACCTTTTTGGAAGAGATAGGTCGTATAGGACCCTTCGGGCAGTGTGGCTTTACGTCCCTCCAACAGTTTGTACAGCCCCTCTAACGAGAACGGCGCAGATTCGTTTTCGTTTTCATAGAGAGTGTTGGTGAAGCAAGAATCTGTTCCCAAATGACAAGCAGGGCCATCTTTGCGCACCAGCACCGTCAATGCATCCTTGTCGCAATCGGCAGTAATGGACACGATGTGCTGATAATTGCCGCTTGTTTCACCTTTGAGCCACAGTTCTTTACGCGAACGGCTCCAAATGCACGTAAGACCATTTTCCAGGGAAATGGACAGGCTCTCCTTGTTCATGTAAGCCAGTGTAAGCACTTTTTTGCTGTCGGCATCCACCACAATAGCAGGGATCAAGCCGTTTTCATCAAATTTCAGTTCTTCAATATTCATAGATCATAACCTCACAGGAATAGAATTCTCTTTTAGTGTTTGTTTGAGTGTTGGAATGGACACTTCGCCGAAATGAAAAATGGAAGCGGCAAGTCCTGCATCGACTTTGGAAAGTGTTTTAAACAGCTTGATAAAGTCCTCAGCTTTACCTGCACCGCCCGATGCGATAACCGGTACGTTGACAGCGTTGCATACGGCGTCTAACATTTCCAGGTCAAAGCCTTGCTTCACGCCATCGGTATCAATAGAGTTGAGTACGACCTCGCCTGCCCCATTTTCTACACAGGAACGAATCCACGATATGGCCTCCATGCCGGTGTTTTCGCGGCCACCGCGAGCAAACACACGAAAAACGCCATCGACACGTTTTACATCAGCAGAAATAACCACACACTGATTGCCATATTTTTTGGCGGCGGCAGGAATGAGTGAGGGGTTGCGAATAGCACCTGAGTTGACGCTGACTTTATCAGCACCGCATTTGAGCACACGGTCAAAATCTTCCAGTGTGTTGATACCGCCACCAACGGTAAGCGGAATGAAAATGGTACGTGCAACCTCGGTCAGGATATCCGTAAACAGAGCACGACCTTCAGCGGAAGCGGTGATATCGTAGAATACCAGCTCATCGGCACCGTTATCACTGTAAAACTTACCAAGCTCAACCGGAGAGGAAACGTCGGAAAGCCCTTGAAAGTTGACACCCTTGACAACGCGACCATCTTTGACGTCAAGACAAGGGATAATGCGTTTTGTGATCATTTTGCCACCTCGATTGCCTCTTTTAAGTTGATTGCACCAACATAATATGCTTTGCCAATGATCGCGCCGTAAAGTTCCATCTGACGCAACGCCTTTATATCATCCATTGAGGATACGCCACCCGATGCGATCAGATCTATCTTATAGGTATCCCCCAAGCGGCGATACAGCTCACGATTGGTGCCTTGCATAGCGCCGTCACGTGAAATATCGGTGCAAATAATGGTTTTTACGCCCAACTCCTGCATATGAGCAAAAAATGCATCGGCAGTCAAATCTGAGCGCTCTGTCCAGCCGTGAATGGCCACAAAACCGTCCTGCAAATCGACACCAACAGCGATTTTGTCGCCGTATTTCACCAGGGCTTCTCGCAAAAAGTCCTCATTTTTAACAGCCGCAGTACCTAGAATGACGCGGCTTACACCGATTGAGAGATAGGTGTCAACCGTTTCAATTGAGCGGATACCACCGCCAACCTCAACAAACAGATCGGTCGACGAAACAATGCGGCGAATTGTGTCTAAATTGGTAGGACTGCCACTTTTGGCGCCGTCCAAATCAACCAAGTGCAAAAATTTAGCACCGGCTTGGACAAAATCGCGAGCAACCTGCACGGGATCCTCGTTATATACAGTCACTTGATTGTAATCGCCTTTGTAAAGGCGTACAGCTTTACCGCCTAAAAGGTCAATAGCCGGAAAAATATGCATAGGTCACTCCCCTTTTGTTTCACAGAAAGCACGCAAAATATTCAAACCAACCGTACCGCTTTTTTCGGGGTGGAACTGACAGCCAAAGATGTTATCTTTTGCCACAGCAGCAGTCAGCGTTGTACCATACGAAGTGGTGGCGGCTAAGGAATCGTCACAGTTTGTGGCATAATATGAATGCACAAAATAGACAAAATCCCCGTTTCGAATATAGCGAAACAAGGGGCAGTTCTCTTGTTTAAATTGCAGTTGATTCCAGCCGATATGCGGTATCTTTAAGTCGGACGGTAAAACACCCTGCATAGGCACGACCTGGCCTTTAAGAAGTCCCAAGCCATCGTGTTCGCCGTATTCCAAACTTTTTTCAAAAAGCATCTGCATACCAAGGCAGATACCCATCAAGGGTTTGCCGTTTGCAACCTCATCTTTAACAAAAGTATCCAGCCTGCTTTCACGCAATTTGGCAATGGCATCGCCAAAAGCGCCAACGCCGGGCAAAATCAGGCGGTCTGCTTGGTGTAACTTAGCAGGATCGCCGGAAACAAAAGCCTCTTGACCGATAGCGGCAAAAGAGGAACGCAGAGAAAACAGGTTGCCAACACCGTAGTCGATAATGCCGATCATTCCAGAACTCCCTTCGTAGACGGAACTGCCCCATTTTCATCTTCAACGACAACAGCCTGACGCATGGCGCGTGCAAATGCTTTGAAGGCGCCTTCGACGATGTGATGGGAGTTGGTTCCGGCCATCTGTTGGAGGTGTAAATTCATGGGGCAGCTACGTACAAATGCCCAGAAGAACTCCTCAACCAGCTCGGTATCAAAAGTACCGATTTTTTGTGTGGGGATATCTAAACGGTATCCCAAATAGGTTCGACCTGACAGATCGACAGCGCAAAGCACCAGCGCCTCATCCATAGGCAAAATTTGGCTTCCGTATCGAACGATACCGCGTTTATCACCCAAAGCCTCTGTAAACGCCTTGCCGAGGCAAATACCGACGTCCTCAACAGTGTGATGGTCATCCACCTGCGTGTCACCAACGCACTTAACAGTGAGATCAAAACGGCCGTGAGCGGCAAGCAGGGTGAGCATGTGGTCCAAAAAGCCGCAGCCGGTTTGAATATCAGCCACGCCTTTGCCGTCCATACACAGTTGAAGAGAAATTTCGGTCTCATTGGTTTTGCGGATTTGTTCGGAGGTTCTCATATTGCTTACTCCTTTGTTAAAAGTGTTACAATGTCAATAAAACGTTGCATTTGTTCGGCGGTGCCGATGGTGATGCGGTTGAAGGCGGCGATACGCGGCTTTGTAAAGTGTCTGACCAGCACGCCGGCCTCCTTAAGACCACTATACAGAGAAGCACCATCAATCTTTTCGTGTCGTGCAAACAGGAAATTTGTGTCTGATGTTAGCACCTCAAATTCCAAAGCTTCCAGCTGGCCTTTTGTCCATTCACGAACACGAATGATCTCGGCGCATTTTTGCATATAGTAATCATTTTCGTCAACGGTGATCTCGCCTAAACGCAAGGTTAGACGATTGATGGAATAGGGGTTGGTGGAATAACGGATCTTTTCCAAATCTTCAATCAAAGCAGGATTTCCGAAAGCATATCCCAATCTGCCGCCTGCCAGGCAACGAGATTTTGAGTATGTACGCACTACCAGCAGATTATCATAGCGGTTGATAAGCGGATAGCAGCTCTCGCCGCCGAAATCCACATAAGCCTCGTCAATCAAAACAACATTGTTCAGATTAGCGCGCAAAATCGTTTCGATAGCATCAACAGAAAGACTGATACCCGTGGGCGCGTTGGGGTTTGCCAGCACAACCATCCGATCATTGCCCATATATGCGCCGGGATTCACGGTAAAATCTTCCTCAAGCGGAATGATTTCTATGGGAATATCATGTAGTTTGGCAAAAACCTCATAAAAACCATAGGTAATGTCCGGAAAGGTAACTCCCTTTACACCACGAAAAGCCATAAATGCGAAGTTGAGAATATCATCCGAGCCATTGGAAAGAAAGACATTCTCAGGTGTTAAGCCATAAAGTGTAGCGAGTTTTTGCTTTAACACCTTTCCTTCCGGATCTGGATACAATCGCAGATCGGCGACCTCTTTATCGGTCATAGCCGCAACCACCTGTGGTGCCGGCGGAAAGGGTGATTCGTTGGTGTTTAGTTTAATATACTGTTTATCTTGAGGTTGTTCACCGGGGGTGTACGCTTCCATGTCTTGAAAGCGTGTATACATAAAACGACTCATGCTTTTTCATCCTCAAATCGTACTGTGACACTTTTGGCGTGTGCTTGCAGGCCCTCTTTTTGCGCAAAGAATGCTACATCCTGTGCCACTTTTTGTAAAGCAGCACGCGTATAGTAGGTATACTGGCTCTTTTTAACGAAATCATCAACAGACAGCGGGCTCGAGAAACGCGCAGTACCGCTTGTGGGAAGCGTGTGGTTGGGCCCTGCGTAGTAGTCACCCAGTGCCTCAGGACAGTTGCGGCCCATAAAGATGGAGCCGGCATTTTCAATGGCATTGAGATAATCGAAGGGGTTATCCACCATCAGCTCCAGGTGCTCGGGAGCAATTTCATTTGCCACCGCGATGACGTCGGTCAAATCCTCAGCTACAATGATTTTTCCGTTGCGATCGATAGATTCACGCGCAATATCGGCACGCGACAGGAGCGGAATCTGCTTTTCCAGCTCCGCTTGCACGGCCAGTGCCAGCTCATCACTATCCGTTACCAAAACAGCACTTGCCAAACGATCGTGCTCCGCCTGTGAAAGCAAGTCGGCGGCAACATGCGCAGGAACGCTGTTTTTATCGGCCACAACCAGTATTTCACTCGGACCGGCAATCATATCAATGGAAACCTGACCAAACACCTGCTTTTTCGCTTCAGCTACAAAAGCGTTGCCGGGGCCAACGATTTTGTCTACTTTCGGTACGGATTCGGTTCCATAAGCCAGCGCCGCAATAGCTTGAGCACCGCCTACCTTAAAAATGCGCTGTACTCCGGCAATTTTTGCCGCCGCCAAAATGGCAGGGTTGATCTTGCCGTTGGCGGAGGGCGGTGTCACCATCACGATCTCACGGCAACCTGCAATAAGGGCAGGAATGCTGTCCATCAGTACGGTAGAAGGATAGGCAGCCGTGCCGCCCGGAACGTACAGGCCCACTTTTTCGATAGGTGTGACCTTTTGTCCGGTAATGACGCCCTCGTTTTCGTTGATAATAAAGCTCGGGCGTACCTGCTTTTGATGGAACGAGCGAATATTTTGCGCCGCATTCTTGAGAATCTCAATAAACTGCGGCTCAACAGCAGAAAAGGCCTCATCAATTTCCGCTTCAGAAACTTCTAAAACAGTAAGATCTGCTTTGTCAAATTGACGGTTATAGGCAAACAGAGCGGCATCGCCCTGCTCGCGCACCGTTTTAATAATTTGCGAAACCACACCGGCAACATCGATCTGCGGTTCCTCACGAGAAAAAATTTCCTCATTGGGCAACTGCCCATACTTTAAAATGCGTATCATAATTGTGCGTTCACCTGTTTCTCTAATGCTTCGCGAATGGCGAGAATTTCTTGATTTTTAAACTTAAAACTGGACTTGTTGGCAATCAACCGCGCGCTGATCGGCACAATCGTTTCTACCACTTCCAGATTGTTTTCTTTCAGAGTAGCACCTGTTTCCACAATATCAACAATGACATCGGAGAGCCCCAAAATCGGTGCAATCTCAATAGAACCGTTGAGTTTTATAATGTCTATGTCACGGCATTTTTTATCATAGAACGCTTGTGCGATATTGGGAAATTTTGTTGCCACGCGCAACGTTTTGGCAGAAGACTCGCGAAAATCACTTTTGGCGGCAACGGCCATACGGCATTTTCCCATTTGCATGTCCAAAAGCTCATAGACATCGGGTTTGTACTCCAAAAGGATATCTTTGCCTGCAACCCCAATATCTGCCGCACCGCGTTCAACGTAGATAGCCACGTCGGAGGGTTTTACCCAAAAGTAGCGCACCCCCTTTTCGGGAGCTTCAAATATTAGTTTGCGGTTCGTTTCCTCGATGGAGGGGCACTCAAATCCTGATTCTTTGAAATAACGGTAGACTTTTTCACCCAGCCTCCCTTTTGGGAGTGCAACATTAACCATTGTTTTCAAGAACGGTCACCTCCCCATTTTCAAGACGTAACAAGCGGCGATACCGCGTTTGTTTCGGCACATCGGTCAGTGCCAAAACCTCTCCGTTTTCGGATAGTTTTTGCACAGTTGCAAGAACTTCTGCCGCCGATGCATCTTTACTGTGTAGTAAAACAGCATCTACGTCATAGCTGGATGCAGTTTGCTCCCATTGCTCAAGCAGATCAAGATACACAGCAAAGCCAAT
Organism: Acutalibacteraceae bacterium; assembly: GCA_045533135.1. GTDB lineage: Bacteria > Bacillota > Clostridia > Oscillospirales > Acutalibacteraceae > HGM12789. Next base: position 2,314 of record JAZSHG010000121.1, on the reverse strand, counting down.
TGCACCGCTTTTGCGCCCCATTTTGTGCAACAGCTTATCATACTGACCGCCCGAAAGAATACCGGTGGGTATCCCCTGGAGATAACCGTTGAAAACGACACCGCTGTAATACTTCATATCGTTTCCGACGGAAAAGTCAATACGCACACAATCGCCATATCCGTTTATGGAAAGCGCACGACAAAGTTCTGAGAAGTCTGCAAAGGATGCTTTTTGTGCTTGGGTGGTCATAAACGGCGCCAAGGTATCGAGCACCGCATCAATCTCTCCAAAGCAAGAAGTGAGCAGCAACAGCTTTTGTGCAACATCATCTGAAAGTTCGTTATCAACACAAATGGCTTTTAGTCCGTGGCTATTTTTCTGCTGTAAGCAAGCCAGCGCCGCAGTTTTGCTTTCAGAGGTCAAACCGCACTCATCAAGAATCGCTGCGATAAGGCCCATATGAGAGAGATCCAATACACATCGGTCGCCGATCAGCTTGAGACTACGAATCGCGAGCATAACTACCTCTGCGATAGCATAGGCAGAAAGATCGCCAACGCACTCCAAACCGGTCTGCATAATCTCCTTGAAGGAGTGTGCACCCTTGGAAACACGATAGACGTTTTCGCTGTAATACAGCTTTTGAAGCGTGTTGGGACTATCGGCGGTGTTTTTAATAATAGAAAGTGTCACGTCGGGCTTAAGCGCCAACAAACGGCCATTACGATCTGTGAAAGTGATGATCTCATCCGAAACAAGAAAATCCTTGTTGCGTACATAAAGCTCATATTCCTCGAAACGCCCCATTTTATAGGCAGAGTAACCGTATTGCTGATAGAGCGCACGCAAACGAAGCATGGCCTTCTCATCGCTCTTTAAAATACGTTCATTAAACATTGTCATCGCTGTCCTTCTCCCCTGCCTTCAATCGGTCAATGGCGGTGCGATAACCGCCGTTGCCATAATTTAAACACTTGTTAACACGGCAAATGGTGGCGGTACTTACACCGGTTTCTTGATTGACTTCTATATAGTTTTTGCCGGCATCCAATTGACGGGCAACCAAAAAACGCATGGAAATTTCCTGTACTTCTTTGATGGTACAGGCATCTTCAAAGAAATGGTAGCAATCCTCAATAGATTCCAAAGATAAAATTGCTCGAAAAAGCTCATCAATTTCGGGAGATTTTTTGATACTCATGTGACATCTCTCCTTTCAATTTGACATTTTAGCACTCTATCGTGATAAAGTCAAGTCTTTTGTAAAATATAAAATGTATTGTTTTTCTTTAATTTTTGGGTAAAATATCAATAATTACATATTCTGCAGGAGCGGCTGTTTTGACCTCAAAACCCCAGCCTGCAACACCCGATGTAATAATAGCGGCGGTATCCTGATCGATGCTATAGTAGCCATAAACACCATCGTTAAACGGTACGATCTCTTGCACCCAATTGAGCGGCCAAAGCTGACCGCCGTGTGTATGCCCACTCAAGAGTAGGTCTGTTCCTGCTTTGCCATTTTCGGCATATTCGCAGGGTTGGTGATCCAATGTTAAAATAAAATCATTCTTGTCAACGTCGGAAAGCAACGAGAAAATGCTTTTGCGGTCACTCTGTGCGGAGAATCCCTTATCCTCTCTGCCAACAAGCGTGAATTCACCATTTACAGAAAATGTATCATCACGCAGAATGTGGATGTTATTCTTAGTGATTGTATCATAGAGGAAATCGGCCGTATACTCCCCTTGCATATTTCTAAACGGTCTATCGTGGTTGCCGTAGGTGTAAAAAACACCGTATTTGCTATCAATTCCTCCCAAAATGTTAAAAACGCTGGCAACCTGCGCTTTGGAAGTATCATCATCTACAATATCACCGCAAAGAATAACGAAATCGACCTCTTTTTGGCTGATTTCTTCGCATATTTTCGCAAGTGTATCATCATCGATGGAAACACCATAGTGTAGATCGGCAAGCAAAGCCACACGATAACCTTCGGCACGGATGTTTTTGGATGTGTAGACCGTATATGTGGTCGCTTGCACATATTGCAGGTTGAGATAACCGCCTATCATCAGAGCAGTCGTCAACAGAAGCGGTACAAAACCACTCGCCACAATCTTTTTGCAGATTCCACGCTTGTCAGGAAGTTTGTTCTTTGCAATCACCAGGATTAATCGATATACCCCTTGTATGAGCATATTGAAGATCATAAAATGCAGAATGACCAAAGCGCTGATGCGCGTGATTTGTACAGACAAAACGCCCAACAGCAACGAGATGACCGCTATGATGATTTGATATAGTGGTTTTTTATAAGACACGTTCC
>JAZSHG010000217.1:0-2222 GCA_045533135.1 Acutalibacteraceae bacterium | reverse complement strand
CGGCGTGCGGCTTTACGAGCTGGCGGGGCAAGACAAGCCGGTCGACCGGGCGGCGCCTCCTGTAACGGTGTATCAGTTGGATATATTGATTTTTGGCCCCATTGCCCGGGAACTGACTCTGCATTGCGCCTGCTCAAAAGGCACCTATATTCGCTCCATCTGTGATGATTTGGGGCAGGTTTTGGGGTGTGGCGCTGTGATGACAGCACTTAGACGCACAATGGCGGCAGGGTTTTCACTCGACAACTGTCTGACACTGGATGAGGCGCGCCGACACGCTGAAAGCGGCACGCTCGGCGCACAACTGCTACCTGTGGAAACGGCACTGGCCACCTATCCGGCAGTAACCGTCACCGCCCCCCAAGCGGTGCGGTTTCGCAACGGCGGCGCGTTGGCACTCGACCGTCTGCGCACCCCTATCGACGGCACCGTACGCGTGCTGGCACCGGACGGCGTCTTTTTGGGGCTGGGTGTACCTGCCGACGGCGAACTGACTATTGGAAAACTTTTCGTATAATGAGGGATCGTCTTGCAAATCCTGACCGTAACCGACTTACATCAGCCGCTTTCCCCCTGCCCCCGTCGGGTGGCACTGGGCGTGTTTGACGGCTTGCATATCGGCCACCACGCGGTGCTGTCGCACACGCTGGACGGTTTTGACCGCCCTTGTGTGCTGACCTTTTCTCATGCACCCAAGGCGGACTCTCCGTTGCTTGGTGAGCAGGAAGAGGCACGCCGCTTGGAGCAACTGGGCATTGCGGAATGGATCCGTGTGGATTTTTCCTTGATCCGCCATCTGTCACCCGAGGCCTTTGTCACGGATTTTCTGCACCGCACGCTTGGCGCGGTTGCTGTTTGCTGTGGATACAACTACCGTTTCGGTAAAGATCGCTGTGGTGATGCCGACATGCTCGTGTCGCTGTGCGCCTCCGTGGGCATTGACGTTACGGTGGTGCCGCCTGTACTGTGCGGAGAAGAGCCTATCAGCTCCACACGCATCCGTGAGGCGCTGGCAAAGGGCGATATGGCTCTTGCCAACCGCCTGCTCGGCCGCCCCTTCTCGCTGACTGCCGCAGTGGAGCACGGAAAGCATTTAGGGAAAAAACTTGGCTTTCCCACCATCAATCAGGCCTTTTCAGGTGGACGGTTTGTGCCGCGCCGCGGTGTTTACGCTTCCTTTGCGGTGCTTGATGGCAAGGTGACCTTTGGTGTCACCAACGTGGGGCGTCACCCCACCGTCAACCAAACCGCCGCACCGTTGGCAGAAACGTGGTTTCCCGATTGGTCGGGTGATCTCTACGGCCAAACGGTGACGATATTTTTGTCGCATTTTTTACGTCCCGAGCAGACCTTTTCCTCGGTCGACGCGCTGACCGCACAGGTCAAGGCGGACGCCGAAAAAGCGCGCCACCTGTGGGAAGATGATCCCAATGACCGTACGGTCAAAGCGGTGCTGTTCGATTTTGACGACACCTTACACGATCGCCGCGCGGCTTTTTACAGCTTCTCCCTGTCACTGTTGGAGCGCTTTTTCCCCGACAGCTCCCCCGATTGGCGAAAGGAGCGCGCCACCGAGATGCGCATCGTCAACAATGGCGGCTACGTGCCGTCTTACGAGTGGTTTTACGGCGAGATGCTCTCGCGCTGGGAATGGCCGCCCGAGGCAACGGTGGATACGCTTTGCGATATCGCGCGGCGGCGGTTCCCTGATCACGTCTGCCTATTTGCAGACACCGTTTCCACCTTGATCGCCTTGCGGCAACGGGGCTATCGGCTGGGCATTCTCACCAATGGGCATTCCCTGATGCAAAACCGCAAGATCGAGGTGTCGGGACTTCGCCCTCTGATGGATGCGGTGATGGTGTCGGGCGATGTCGGTGTGCAAAAGCCTGACGGCGAGATCTTCCGTCGACTGGCCGCCTGTGTCGGTGTACCGCCGCATCAATGCCTATTTGTGGGCGATTATGTGCCAAACGATCTTGTGGGCGCGCAAAACGGCGGTATGCAACCGCTGTATATGGATGCCTTTGACCGCCACGAAGCGGACGAGAGTATCCCACGCATCACAGCCTTGTCACAGCTTCTTGAGATACTTCCCTGAAAATTTTGAATTTTTCGCGCCTTTGGTGTTGACAAACCTGTTTTTTCGTGGTATTATACATGGGCGCTGAAAAATGCGGCTTTAGCTCATCTGGTAGAGCGCCACCTTGCCAAGGTGGAGG
>JAZSHG010000263.1:0-5065 GCA_045533135.1 Acutalibacteraceae bacterium | reverse complement strand
GACGCTTACGCACAGCCTCCAAGCCTTCCAGCACCTGTATTTGGTTTTCGTCGTAGCTGTTATTTACCGCCATTGCGATGTGCCTCCTGTTTCTCAACTACTTGTTATATGTTGTGGTTATTATTACTGTGAGTATATATTTTCAACAGCAAAACCGTTTTTTTCGTGGATTATGTGGAATTGTCGGTGGTGTTTATGTCTTGATTAACCACCACCGCAACGGATTTTCGTCGATATATTGCCAATGCTCGTCAAAATCTTCTTGGTCGCGGATAATGTGGTCGTTGAATGATGCTTGCCAAATATTTTCGCCATATTGCTTGTTGCAAAACCGCTTAAAAGTGGACACAAAGCGCGACACGGTTGCATTTTGTTTTGTAGGGGACGGCGTCCTCGACGTCCCGCAAAACCCGTCAGGGTTTTCCTCCAGCCGCAACAAAATATGAATGTGATCGGGCATAATCGCAAACCCTTCCACCGAGATGTGTTCATAAATCTCGTTCATTTGGCGAATTTGCCGTTCGGCAACAACACCGTAATTTGTCAACTGTACCTGCGGCGCGTCGAGGACGTCGCGCCCTACAATCGTTGACAATAAAGGCTGTCTGTCCTTGACGCACACCGTCAAAAAATAGGCGCCACCGCTGTTATAATCAAACTCCTGCAACCTGGTGTGCTTTCGCTTTGGCAATGCTGTCAAACCACTTCACTCCTGTATTGCCATATCTCATATGCTCACACCCCAATCCCCTGTGCGCGTTTTTTCAAGGTAGCAGGAGCGATCTGCGACAAATACACCGTCTCCGAACCATCCTTTTCCGCGCACACCACAAACGAGCGCGGCAATTCAGCGGTCACATCCACCACGCGCCCACCTTTTTCGGCATCCGCCAAAAAACGGCGCGTTTCCTGGCCGACGGTGGTGTTATCCATATCAAAAATACCGACAATATCTCTGCCGCGCACCGTCACATCGCGTCCAACGTGTAAAATCATACGCCTGTCTCCGTCAGCCGTCCCTCTTTCATCTCAAACGCCTTACCGCTACATAAACGGTAAAGCGGTGCAGGATCACAGCAGGTGATAAACACCTGCCACTGGGACAGCGCATTCAAAATATATTCTTGCCGCGAAGGGTCAAGCTCGCTCATCACATCGTCAAGCAGCACCACCGGCGCTTCACCGGTGATCTCCTGCAACAGCTTAGCCTCCGCAAGCTTGATAGCCAACACTGCCGACCGCTGTTGCCCCTGTGACCCAAAAGCCCTGGCAGAAATACCGTCCACCAGCACCTCCAGATCCTCACGGTGAGGCCCCACAGTGGTAAATCCTGCCTGCATATCGGCCAGATGTGCCTTTTTCAAAGCCTCATACAGTGCCTCTGCCGTATTTTCCTGCGGCAGATCACACACATATTCCAAAGAAAACGGCTCTTTTCCCTGTGATAACCCACGGTAAATATCCTCTGCCGCAGGGCGCAACCGCTTGATATATGCCCGCCGCGCCGCAATGATACGCGCGCCGTAGCTTGCCAGCTCCCTATCCCACGGCTCCAGCAACAAGCTGTCAGCACAGCCGCTTTTGAGCAACGCATTGCGTTGCCGCAACGCCTTTTGATAGGAAAGCAACGTGTCGGTATATGCCGGCCTGAGCGGACAGTAGGCGGTATCCAAAAACCGCCGCCGCTCCTCCGGGCCACCCTTGATCAGTTGCATGTGCGTGGGAGAAAACACCACGCCCAAAAACCGCCCGGCCATCTGTGAGGGGGAAAAAAGCGGCACACCGTTTAAGGTCACCTGCCGCGCCCGTTCAATCGTAATGGCGGCGGTCTGCTCACGCCCTTCCCCATAAAAGGCAAGGGACAGCGCCGTTTTATCGGCATCAAACCCACGCATTTCGCGGTCTTTTGCACCGCGAAAGCTGCGACTGCCCGTAAACAGCCAGAGCGCCTCGAGCAGGTTTGTTTTTCCCTGCGCGTTGTCACCCCAAAAAATATTCACCTTTTCGTCGGGCACACAACGTTCCACGTTGAGGTTGCGAAACCCCACCGCAGAAAAGGCAGTCACACGCATTTTTGTTTCCTTTCATTCAATTGTTTTGTAGGGGACGGCGTCCTCGACGTCCCGTTCTTGGCTCCCCTTGTCAGGGGAGCTGGCGGCGAAGCCGTCTGAGGGGTAGTCTTCGTTATCTCTCCCTCCGTCACGGCTATCGCCGTGCCACCTCCCTCGTCAGAGGGAGGCGAGAGAGCGTGCAATCGTAGGGCGCGACGGTCTCGCTGCGGCTGGCAGCCGCAAGGCTGACTGGGGGATTGTTACCGCCATGCAGGTGCGTACCAACGGACCGTCGAGGACGCCGGTCCCTACAATCACGCCATAAGGTCGTGCAAAATCAGTTTTCTTTTGGTTACTTTTCTTTTTCTAAAAGAAAAGTAACTACATATTCCATATCATCGCCGTTCATCTTCACCACGTCACCGGCAACACATTTTTTACCGCGCATCAGGCACACGTCACCGTTTACGGTCACTTGGCCACCTTGCACAGCCACCTTTGCCTGTCCACCCGACAGGCACGCACCTGTCATTTTAAGCAACGCATCCAAACGGATAAACGGCGTATCGATACATACCTCTTGTCTCATACGCAGTCCCCTTTTAGCCGTGTGACAAACGCACAGGCAACACCAAGAAGAGGAAGCTATCCCCCTCAGGCGGCAAAATCTTCATAGGCGATTGCGGCCCGTTAAGCTCGATCTTGATCTCATCGCTTTCCGCATTTTTCAGTGCATCCATCAAAAAGCGGCTGTTAAAGCCCATATTTTCATCTTTGCCGGAAATAGTCGCATCAAAACGGTCAAAGGCACTGCCAAGCGGCGTCGTGCAGGAAATTTTCACGCCATTATCCGAAAAATCGCACACCAGCGGCGAACGAATACGGTCATTGATCACCAAAGCGGCACGATCTACTGCCGCCGCCATCAAACGGGTGTTGGCACGCACAGTGGTGGTCGCATTGGGCAAAATTGCCTTGCGATACGGCAAAAACTCACCTTCCAACAAGCGAGAGATCACACAATAATTGCCGACCTCCAGCACCGCATGACGCCGCCCGACCGAGATGGACACCAACCCTTCCTCCTCGGAGGACATCAGTTTCAGCACCTCGTTTAAGGTGGTGCCGGGGATCACGAAATTAAGGCTCTCGTTATTTTTGATCGGCTCGGTACGGATCGCCAAACGCGAACCGTCCACCGACACCAAACGCAGGCTTTCCTCCGTCACCTCAAACAGCGTACCCTTATGCACAGGGCGTGCATCCGACTGCGCCACCGCAAACAAGGTCTGACGGATCATGCTGTGCAACACGTTTTGCGGCACCTTCACCAGCACACCGTTGTCCACAGAGGGCAGTTCGGGATATTCCGCCGTCGATAACCCCATCACGGTAAATTCCGTCGCATCCGACTGAATATGCACGTTGAGCTTTTCATCGGATTTGAGAGATACCGTTTCACCGGGCAAACGGCGCACGATATCGCCAAACAGACGGGCAGACAGCAAAAGCTCACCGCCCTCGGTCACGTTGGCAGGAATGGTGGTGGTGATTCCCAGCTCCAGGTTATAGCCGGCCAAAAAGAGTCTGTCACCGGAAGCCTTCATCAAAACGCCTTCCATAGAACCGAGTGTGGCTTTGGGACTGACAGCGCGGCTGACACTGTTGACAGCATCCAACAGCTGTTGTTGATTGCAGATAAATTGCATAACACCCATCCTTTCGATTATGCGCGACAAGTTTTCCCCTGTCGCCAAAAAATATTGTCTTTGTTTGCGTTATATAAAAAGAATACCTTTCTTTCTGGTAGTAGCAGTAGTAGTAGTGTCGGGAAAAATGTGGAATTCGTCGAATTTCGCTTTATAAAAGGGAATTTCCGCCAATTTTTCCTGTGAAAATCCTGTGAAAGCGCTGTGGAAAGTTTCACGGCCTATCGGCGTTTCACACCGTTCGACAAAAAGGGGGAAAAACGGGAAGCGCTTTTTGGGATAAAAAAGTGGAAAGCAAAGAAGCGCGTTTTTATCTGCCGATTTTGGCTATGTGGAAAAAACGGGAAGAAAATATAAGCGACAGGAAAAGACAGATTCCCTTTTTCCACAACCTTCCACCACCCAAACCCTGTGGAAAGTTTTTTTGATGTGTCACCGCCGTTTTCCACCGCTTCTCCACCGTATTCGTCATTCCGCGCTCTTGAGGTTTTTGATCACGTCATCCACAAGACCTCTGAAAGACATATCGGTTTTGTAGAGCTTGTCGGCCTGTTGTGCGCTATATACGATGGTGGTGTGATCGCGGCCGCCCAGCTCCTCACCGATCTTGGTCATGGAAAGCCCCGTCAGCTGGCGCGCAATGCAGATGACCGCTTTGCGTGCCTGCGAGAAGTTGGAGGCGTGGCTCTTGCCGCAAATATCCTTGGCCGAAACCCCGGTGATCTGCTCCACCTCATTGAGGATGCGCGCCACCGTGATGGGTGCCGCCTGGTTATCGGCGCGAATATCGCGGATCGCCATCTTGGCGGTGGCAAGAGACAGCGTTTCGCCCATCATCAGACTGGCTTTGAGCTTGGTCACCGCGCCGTCAAGCTGACGCACGTTGTTTTTAAGCTGTTCCGCAATAAATTGTGCCACGTCATCGGTCATCGGCACGCCGATCTGTTGCGCCTTGCGCTTGACGATGGCAATACGCGTTTCCAGATCGGGCGCGTGGATATCCGCCAACAAACCCATCTCAAACCGACCGCGCAATCTGTCCTCCAGCGTGGCGATCTCCTTGGGCGGCCGGTCAGAGGTCAAAACGATCTGCCGGTTCGACTGATGCAACGTTTCAAAGGTGTGGAAGAATTCCTCCTGCACCGCCTGTTTGCCGGCGATAAACTGAATATCGTCCACCAGCAACACGTCCGCCTCGCGATATTTCGCGCGAAACTGTGCCGTTGTTTTGTTAGCGATGGCCGCCACCAGCTCGTTCATCAGCGTTTCGCCCTTGGTATAGAGGATATAGGCAGAAGGATTTGT
>JAZSHG010000200.1:0-2176 GCA_045533135.1 Acutalibacteraceae bacterium | reverse complement strand
GAGACCTACAATCGCGGTCTTCTCGCACACTACACCGCCGTTGCGGTGTCTGTTCCCAACTCACCTATCATTATGTATTACGTACCCGGCCGTACAGGACTGAATATGCAGCCCGAAACGGTTGCTTATCTCTATGAAAATGTCCCCAACATTGTTGGCATCAAGCAAGCCAACGGCGATCTTTCCTCCGTGGCAAAAATTGCCGCGCTGTGTGATATCGACATCTATTCCGGCAACGATGACCAGATCGTCCCCATCCTGTCCTTGGGCGGCAAAGGCGTAATTTCGGTACTGTCCAACGTGATTCCGCGCGAGACGCACGAGATCTGTGCGCGCTGGTTTACCGGTGATGTGAAGGGTAGTTGCCAAATGCAGCTCGACTGGCTGGATCTGGCCAACGGCCTGTTCATCGACGTCAACCCTGTCCCTGCCAAAGAGGCTATGAACATGATGGGCCTGGAAGTCGGCGGTTGCCGTATGCCGCTCGTGGAGATGGACGATGCCTCTCGCGAAAAGCTGGCAGGCATTATGAAGGCTCACGGCCTGATTTGAGGAGGCATTCTATGCGTATTCTGCTTTGCGGCTGTAACGGCAAAATGGGGCGCATGATCCGCGCCTGTGTCGCACAGCGTGAGGACTGCCTTGTGGTTGCAGGTATTGATCTGCAGACCGAGGGTTGTGATTTTCCTGTTTTTTCCACCATTGCCGATTGCGATGTAGAGGCGGATGTGCTGATTGATTTCTCTCGTCCTGCTTGCCTGTCGGATAACCTGTCCTATTGTCGCGAACACAAACTGCCTGTGGTGATCGCAACAACCGGTCTTTCTCCCGAACAAGTGGCAGATATTCACGCCACTGCGGCAGAAATTCCTGTGTTTTTCAGTGCCAATATGTCGGTCGGCGTGGCCTTGCTCACGGCGTTGGCCCAAAAAGCGGCGGCCGTTCTCGGCACCGATTTTGATATCGAAATCATTGAAAAACATCACAATCAAAAGGTCGATGCTCCTTCCGGCACAGCACTGATGCTCGCTGATGCCATTAAGGCGTCGCGCGATTGCGAGACGGAATATGTCTATGACCGCCACGCGGTCAGTCAAAAACGCGAAACGCGAGAAATCGGCATCTCCTCTGTACGCGGCGGCACCATTGTTGGCGAACACGACGTGCTTTTTGCCGGTCACAACGAGATTATTACCCTTTCGCACACCGCACTTTCGCGCGATGTGTTTGCGGTTGGCGCTCTGCGTGCAGGCCTCTTCTTGCAGGATAAGCCTGCCGGTTGCTACGCGATGGCCGATATGCTCTGATCAAGTTTTTATATCCCGCCGTTTTGGCGGGATATTTTTTTGCAATTTTTTCTGCTCATATTTTTTGCCCACTGACAAACAATATATCTGCGGCTTTCTGTCGCAGATATATTTGTAAAGGAGCACGTGAAAAAATGGATAACCGCAACCAGAAAAACAACCAAAACCAGCAGAATCAGCAAAACAATAAGAATAGCAAAAACCAGCAGAACCGTCAGTACGATCAGAACAAAAAGGATCGCAACGACGATCAGAACAAAAAAAGCCGTCAGGACTATAGCTTCTGACAAAACGGGTGTGCAGAAAAACTCTGCGCACCCGTTTTAATGTAAGAATTCATGTATAAATGTATATTTATACAATTCACACAAAGACCATCTTCATATATATGAAACATTGTAAATATTTATATGTCTTTTTGCTTGACAGGTATATAAAACAGTTGTATACTATATCCAAATTGGATTTTATCTAAAAATGCATATTCATACGAAGGTGAGTCCCCATTATGACCAAGGTTTTTATCGATGGCAGCGCCGGTACCACCGGTCTGCGTATTCACGACCGATTGGCTGACCGATCGGATATCTCTCTCATCATCCTGCCGGATGAAATTCGAAAAGATGTCACCGCGCGTGCCGAGGCACTACATGAGGCCGACGTGGCTTTTCTGTGTCTGCCCGATGCGGCGGCTGTGGAAGCGGTCACACTGGCGAAAGACAGCAAAGTTACGCTGATCGACACCTCTACCGCCCACCGCACACATCCTGACTGGACCTACGGTTTTGCGGAGCTGGGACGGCGCGAGGCTATCGCCGCCGCTACCCGTATTGCCAACCCCGGTTGCCACGCCAGCGGTTTTGTAGCCC
>JAZSHG010000176.1:0-4757 GCA_045533135.1 Acutalibacteraceae bacterium | reverse complement strand
CCTGTCAGATGCATGGTGACGGCGAGGGCGGCGATGGGGGCGGTTTCACAGCGCAAAATGCGCGGGCCCAAGGTGGCGCACACACCGCCCACCTGCTGCATCGCGGCCACTTCGTCCGGCGCGATGCCACCTTCGGGCCCCACGAACAGGGACACCTGTTTGTCGGCAGGCGAAAGCAAGGTGTCGAGCGTTTGGCCGCCGCCTTCGTACAGGATAACCAGTTTTTCCGCCGCCATACGTTTGAGCGCGGCGGCAAAGGTGATGGGGCATGCGACGGTGGGGATCACACCGCGTTCTGACTGTCCGGCGGCTTCTGCCGCGATGCGTTGCCAGCGCTCCTGCTTTTTGGCGGCGGCGGTGGCATCTAATTTAACGATACTGCGCGAGGTGACCACAGGCACCACCGCAGACACACCCAGCTCGACCGCTTTTTGAATCACCCATTCGAGCTTATCCGCTTTGGGAAGCCCCATATACAGCGTTACATGGGTGGCAGGCTCGGTGCGGTTGGGGGTGGACGCCTCCACCGCCAGCTGCACGTTATCCCCGTCAAAGCCGACAATGCGGCAGGTGTGGTCGGTGCCAAGTCCGTCACAGACGGTCAAGGTCTCCCCTACCTGCATTCTGAGCGAGCGGCGAATATGCGCCCCATCTGCGCCGTCCAGTACGGCGGTGGGTGGGGTTATGTTTTTGAAAAAGCGCGGCATCGTGTCACCCCCGTTGGCAAGTAAGGCACACCCAGCCGCCGTGTGCGCGGCGCGCGGTGACCGTAAATCCTGCGGCGGCGAGCGCCGGCAGGACATCCTGTTCGCGCGTGTCGATGATGCCCGACACGATATAGACGCCGCCTGTTTTCAGCAGCGGCACGACCGCAGGAGACAGCGCGATGATGGCATCTGCCACAATGTTGGCAACCACGATATCATATTGCGCGGTGACGTCGGTGGCCAGGTCGCCCTCGCGCGCGGTAAATCGCGGCGGCGCAAAGCCGTTGAGCGCGCCGTTTTCCAGCGCCGTTTTGACCGCCAAGGGGTCAATATCAATACCGTCGGCTTTGGCGGCGCCGAGCAACAAAGCGGCGATGGATAAAATGCCACTGCCACAGCCCACATCGAGCAGTGTCGTCTTGTCGGTCACGTATTGCTCCAATGTTTCCAGCACCAGCCGCGTGGTATCGTGGCCGCCGGTGCCAAACGCCAGACCGGGGTCAATGGACAGCACGGCGCGGCCGTTTTGCGCGCCGACCTCTTCCCACGTGGGGCAGATAAGCAGTTTTTTGCCCACAGGCAGGGGCTTGAAATATTTTTTCCAGTTGTTTGCCCAGTCGGTTTCCGAAACGGTGTTTTGCACCACGGTGCAGGCAATATGCGCCGCCGCAAACCGCTCAGTCAAAAACGCCACCGCTTCGGCAGGGTTTTCGTCTGGATCAATGTACAGGTGCAAGATCGCCTCGGCGCGATTTTTTTGCAACAGCTCCTCGTCAATGAGGTCGATGTGCGCGATCTCACGCGCACCTTCCTCCAGATCGCTGTAATCCTCGATATACAGCCCATACGGCACGACCATATTGGCAATATCCGCCGCGCGCTCGGCATCGGCGGCAGGCACTTTCAGTTGCAGTTCTACCCAATCCATATCCATTCTCCTTATAAAATCCAAAAGGCGACAAACGCCGCCTTTTGTGGTATTGGTTATTGCGGCAGGCACAGACCCTTTTTGTCTGCCAAAAAGTCCGACAGGTGGGCGAAGATCTCGTCACAGCCGCCGACACGGTTGCTTTCGATGTTGAGCGGCATCACAGGATCGTGCACCGACAAGCGCAAGAGCAACCAGCCGTCGCCCTCTTCTTCGCCAAAGGAGAGGCGCACGCCCTCGCGGCTGTCATCCGCCACCTTCCAACCGCGCGCGTTGGCGTATTTTTCCAGCTCGGCGAGGATCTCGTTGCCATAGGCGGCAAAATCCTCACACGTGATATTAAAGCGCAGTTCTTTGGTTTCGGCAGGCTCGGGCAACGAGGCGATCACGTCGGTCAAGTTGCGGCCGCGCTCACGCAGTTTTGCCATCAAAATGATGATCTTGGTGATCAGATAGGCGCCGTCATCCAGGAAATAGTTGTCCATCAGCGCGGCGTGACCCGAGGTTTCGATCGCCAAGGGGCTGACGATGCCGGCGTTGTTGAGCCGCACCGCTTCATCGATGACGTTTTTGTAGCCGCGTTTGAAGCGGCAATGTCTGCCGCCGAGGGTGGTTTCGATAAAGGTCTTGAGACCGTCAGAGGTGACCGAGTCGGTCACGACGGTGCCACCGGGGTATTTTTCCAGGGCAATATAGGCCGCCAGCGCGATCAAGCGGTTGCGGTTGATCTCCAAGCCGTGGTTATCCACACAGCCGGCGCGGTCAACGTCGGTGTCGAAGATGACACCCAGGTCTGCCGCGGCACGCAAGGTGGCGGCGGACACGGACGCCATCGCGTCTTTATCCTCCGGGTTGGGGATGTGGTTGGGGAAGTTGCCATCGGGGTCAAGGAACTGACTGCCGGTGATGTCGGCACCCAAGGGCTCGAGCACCTTGGTGGCATAAAAGCCGCCGACGCCGTTGCCTGCATCCACCACGATGTGGGTGCCCGCGAGGGGATATTCATAGTCCGCCGCGTTTACCTCTTCGCAGATCATTTTGCGCAGACGGGCGGCGTAGGTGTTCATATATTTTTCGGTTTTGAATTTGCCGTTTGCGCGCGGCAGACGTTTGCCTTGGGCGGCGATGGCCAATATCTCGGTGATCTGGGCGCCTTCCAAGCCGCCCGAGGGCAGGAAAAATTTAAGACCGTTGCGATAATAGGGGTGGTGGCTGGCAGTGATCTGCACCGCGCCGTCACAGGCAAGATCCACCGTTGTCATAAACATGGCAGGGGTGGAGGCAAGGCCGCAATCGATCACCTTGATGCCTGCTTCACACAGGGCCGCCACAACGGCGTCACGCATACGGGGGCCCGACAGACGGCTGTCGCGGCCGACCGAAACAGTCAGCTCTTGGGGCTGTTTTTCGGTTTTTTCACAAAGCCAAACGGCAAAGGCCGCACCGATCTGCTCGACCACCTCATCGGTCAGGTCGATCTGCTCGCCGTTGGGGCCGTCAAGCGCCACACCGCGAATATCGGTACCGCTTTTCAGATGTTTCCAATCCATAAAAAGACGTCCTTTCTGCCGCGAAACACGGCGGAACATAGCACAATACAAAAATCAGTATACCAAAAATGTCGACAGTTTGCAATATTTTCCCGCAAATTCGTGGCAGGTTTGGGAAACTATTATAGATGATAGGGGGCGTTTTTATGCAATGTATATGCACAGAAGGGTTGGCGCGGCGATATCAGGTGGGCGAACATCAGGTGGAGGCGCTCAAAAACGCCACTTTTTCGGTAGATGTGGGCGAATGGGTGGCGGTAATCGGCAAAAGCGGTTCGGGCAAGACCACCTTGATGCATCTGCTCGGATGCTTAGATTCCCCCACCGCCGGACGGTATCGGCTGATGGGGCAGGATGTGGCAGGCCTTTCTGCCGACAAGCTGTCGGCGGTGCGCAATCGGCAGATCGGGTTTGTGTTTCAAAGCTTTAATCTGCTCCCCACCTTGACCGCCGAGGAAAACGTGCGGTTGCCGTTGCAATATCGCGGCGTGTCCCAAGCCGAACAGCGGCAAAAGGCGCGCGCGGCGCTCGAAGCGGTGGGGCTTGCCGACAGAATGGGGCATCGGCCGCGGCAGTTGTCGGGCGGTCAACAACAGCGCGTAGCCATCGCACGCGCGCTCGCGGCGCGTCCACAGCTTTTACTGGCAGATGAGCCGACAGGCAACCTGGATACGGCGGCAGGCGAGGCGGTGATGGCACTGCTCAAGCGATTTCACACGGATGGCGGCACGGTGGTCATCATCACCCACGATCCTGCTATCGCCGCCGCGTCACCGCGCAGGCTCACGATGCAGGATGGCGTGCTACACGAGGGGTGATGGGATACGCCGTCTACGGACGGCGACGGGCGGAGCAAGCCCCGCCCCTACGAGCGCGATTTCCCCTTGCCGCGTGCATGGTAGGGGCGGATATTATCCGCCCACGGGAAGCCAACGCCGTGATTATTCATTATTCACTATTCATCATTCATTTTTCCGCTCTGCAACAAGAAAGAACGACGGGTACCGTCGGTCTTAGTATTTGTTGGGAGCAAAAGCTTATGCGTCTTTGCCGTGGGCGCCGCTGTGCATTGAGCCGAGCAGGCGGTTGATTTCCTCGGAAAAGGTCTGGATATCCTGGAACTCACGATAGACCGAGGCAAAGCGCACATATGCCACCTGATCGATCTTGCGCAGTTTTTCCATCGCATATTCACCGATGCGTGCAGACGGCACCTCGGCTTCCAGCGAGTTTTGCAGTTGGGCTTCGATCTCGTCCACCGCTTTTTCCAGCACCGCCATGGAGATGGGGCGCTTAACGCAGGCGCGCAACAGGGCGTTCATCAGCTTTTCGCGGTTGAACATCTCGCGCGAGTTGTCACGCTTGACAACCACAATGGGCGTGGTTTCGATCGCTTCATAGGTGGTGAAGCGTTTGGCACATTGGATACATTCACGGCGGCGGCGAATGCGTACGTCATCGCCTGTGGGACGAGAATCCAGCACCTTGCTGTCATTATAGCCGCAGAAAGGACATTTCATCGGTCATCGCTCCTTTTTATTGTGTCACGGCAAGATTTTCGCCGTCTATCTT
>JAZSHG010000046.1:0-4008 GCA_045533135.1 Acutalibacteraceae bacterium | reverse complement strand
GTAGGACGCCAACCCATATGGCGCTTACGACCGGCCTTACCGATCTGGACGTTCGCGTGGTCCGCGTTGCCGACCTGGCCGATGGTGGCCATGCAGTTCAGCGGAACGTAACGCATCTCGCCCGAAGGCAGACGGATCATCACGAGGTTGTTCTCCTTACCCATCAGCTGCGCCATAACACCGGCGGAGCGAGCGTGCTGCGCGCCCTTGCCGGGGTACAGCTCCACGTTGTGGATGAAGGTACCGGTGGGGATCGCGCTCAGGGGCAGGGCGTTACCGGGCTTAATGTCCGCGGACGCGCCGGCGGTCACCTTGTCGCCGACCTTCAGACCCGCGGGAGCGATGATGTAGCGCTTCTCGCCGTCTTCGTAAGCGACCAGCGCGATGAGCGCGCTGCGGTTGGGATCGTACTCAAGCGTCATCACGGTACCGGCGACATCCAGCTTGTTGCGCTTGAAGTCGATGATGCGGTACTTCTGACGGTTGCCGCCACCGCGGTGACGGATGGTGATGCGGCCATAGCTGTTACGGCCGGCCTTTTTGTTCTTGGGAGCCAGCAGGCTCTTTTCCGGAGCTACTTTGGACAACACGTCGTAGTCGATGACGGACATACCGCGACGGCCCGGAGTAGTCGGCTTGTAGGTCTTAATAGCCATTCTATTCACTCTCCTATTTTGGCTTCGTTAGGCTTAGCGGAGGCGCGCCCGAGGGCGTCTTATGCCTCCATACATTGCCGAGGATGTTCTAAGTCAGATTAGAACATACCGTCGAAGAACTCGATGGTCTTGGACGCCTCCGTCAGGGTGACGACGGCCTTCTTCCAATCGGAAGTGTAGCCCTCGTGGCGACCCATACGGCGGTGCTTGCCCTTCATGCTGATGGTGTTTACCTTCGCGACCTGCACGCCGAAGATCTCCTCGACCGCCTTGGCGATCTCGATCTTGTTGGCGCCGTCAGCCACGCGGAAGGTGTACTTCTTCTCGCTCAGAGCCGCCACGGACTTCTCCGTGATAACGGGGGCGAGGATAATGTCACGAGCGTTCATTATTTATATACCTCCTCGAGCTGGGCCACGGCATCCTTCACCACGATGAACTTATCGCAGTTGAGGACATCGTAAACGTTCAGCGTGTTGACCAGAGCGGTCTTGACGCCGGGGATGTTACGAGTGGACAGGATCGCCTTCTCGTCGTTCTCCGGCAGGACCAGCAGGATCTTGCCCTCCGCCTTCAGAGCGGCGAACAGAGAAACCATGGTCTTGGTCTTGATCTCGTCCAGAGTGAGCTTGCTGAGCACCAGCATCTCGCCGGCTGCCACCTTGGAGGAGAAAGCCGACTTCAGAGCCAGACGGCGCACCTTCTTGGGCAGAGCGAAGCGGTAGCTGCGCGGCTTCGGGCCGAGCGCGATGCCGCCGTGCGTCCACTGGGGAGCGCGGGTGGAACCCTGACGGGCGTGGCCGGTACCCTTCTGTCTCCAGGGCTTCTTACCGCCGCCGCTGACCTCGGTACGGGTCTTGGTGGACTGGGTGCCCTGACGCTGGTTGGCCAGGTAGTTGATCACAGCGCTGTGCATAACGGTCTTGTTGGGCTCGATGCCGAACACGGCCTCGCTCAGCTCCATCGTGCTGGTCTTGCGACCGGACATGCTGTAAACATTAACAGTAGGCATTATCGTCTCCTCCTTCCTTAAGCCTTCTTGACGGTGTCGGAGATGATCACGATGCCCTTGCGAGCGCCGGGGATGGCACCCTTGATGGCGATGAGATTGTTCTCCACG
The DNA here is from genome assembly GCA_045533135.1 of Acutalibacteraceae bacterium. GTDB lineage: Bacteria > Bacillota > Clostridia > Oscillospirales > Acutalibacteraceae > HGM12789. Next base: position 2,232 of record JAZSHG010000046.1, on the reverse strand, counting down.
TCGATTTTCACGATCTCGAGATTCTGCACGGTCACGCGCTCAGCGCCGAGGTGACCGGCACCCTTCATGCCCTTGAAGACACGGGCAGGGTCGATAACGCCCTGAGAACCGGAGTGGCGAGCCACAGGACCGGAACCGTGGGTCTCTTTCAGGCGGTGGAAGTTCCAGCGCTTGATGACGCCGGCGTAGCCCTTACCCTTGCTGGTGCCGACAACGTCAACCTTCTCGCCGACAGCGAAGGTGTCCACCTTCACGATGTCGCCGACGTTGACCGCGTCGCAATCCGCCAGACGGAACTCGCGCAGGATGCGCTTGGGAGCCACATCGGACTTCTCGAAATGACCCTTGAGGGGCTTGTTGAGCTTGTCGGCCTTGACGTCGCCGTAGCCCAGCTGAACAGCGGCGTAGCCGTCGTTCTCCACAGTTTTCTTCTGAACAACGACGCAGGGGCCCGCCTCAACGACGGTCACCGGAACGACATTGCCCTTTTCGTCGAAGATCTGCGTCATGCCGATCTTCTTGCCAATGATACCTTTCTGCATTGTCTATACCTCCTTGGTTATTGGTTGATCTTTATATTCCTATAATAATGCGCCTGCCGCGGCTTTCCGAGCGATCTCGGAGTTCCCGACTCGGTGCGAGGAATACATCGACCAACATGACCTCGCTTCGTGGATCAATTCAAGCCGTGATTACAGCTTGATCTCGATGTCCACACCGGCGGGGAGCTCAAGGCCCTGCAGGGCCTCAACGGTTTTGTTGGACGGTCTGAGGATGTCGATCAGACGCTTGTGCGTACGGGTCTCGAACTGCTCACGGGCATCCTTGTACTTGTGAACAGCGCGCAGGATGGTCACCACTTCCTTCTCCGTGGGGAGCGGAACAGGGCCGGATACACGAGCACCGGTGCGGTGCGCGGTCTCCACGATCTTGCCGGCGGCCTGATCCACCAGCTGATGATCGTAACCTTTGATACGAATACGGATTTTTTCTTTGACTGCCACTAAAAACGCCTCCTTATGAATTTTCGTTGGCGGGCGACGCTAAAACCATACACACGGCCGGGTGTTCCCACCCTTTCCGTGAAAAAAACCGCGACTCGCGTTCGCGAGCCCCGGGTCGGCATAGCGTCCTGAACACAGAGACCGACAGTTGACGCAAGACGGGACGCAGTTATGCCCGTTGGGCAGGCATAGGTATCCCTTTTTGTCGGTCGCTGCACACAGTATTCCTTCGCCCGGTTTAAAATCGGACATACTCCGCGGAAAAACCGACCCCAGGGGTCGCAACCTCCCGCATCATCGCATATCGTGCAGTCTTGCGGAGCGTGAAAATAGGCGCAAAACACCCTTTTTCAAACTCGCGCCAGACTATAATACCGCAAACAGCCGCAAATTGCAAGCATTTTTTTGCATTTTTTCAAAAAATTTTAAAGAATTTTTTGACACCACAAGATATAGGTTTTGGGCGTTTTTTGACCACAAAATTTGGGCTTGAGGAAAACAAGAAGACTTTCCCTTCAAGGGGAAGCCGTTTTTACTTTTCACCTATGCGAACAGAAAGATTATGCAAGATATCCTCACACACGCGCGCAAATTGTTGGTTGACGTCCGCATTAGAATAGCGCAAAACCTTCACGCCCAATTCCGCCAAATACGCATCTCGCAGCGCATCCTTTTCGAGCCCCTTATCCGCATAATGCTGTGATCCGTCCAATTCGATTACAAGCTTTGCCTGTGCGCAATAAAAATCCACGATAAAGTTACCGATGACCTTTTGCCGATTGACTGTAATGGGCAAGCCCTTCAAAAAATCATACCAAAGGTGTCGTTCCTCTTTTGTCATATTACGGCGTAGCAATCTCGCGTTGTTGATCAACTTAGGATTTTGGCGGTTATTCATACGACACCTCAATTCTTACATATCCGCATAACTTGAAAAGGCTTCCCCTTGAGGGGAAGCTGGCTGCCCACAGGGCAGACTGATGAGGTGTCAAGAAACGTTTTTCTGCACGCAATATAACGGACGCTACGCGTCCTACACCTCAGCCGCCACCTGTCGGTGACACCTTCCCCTCAAGGGGAAGGCTTTTCGCCCAATCATCTCTGTGCGATCATTATAACACAATGAATATAGATCAGCAAATACCGCACAAACAAAAATTCGGGGGACGGGGGGACCCACCGCCGCCGATTCTTTTCGGATTGGTGAAAAATTACTTCCGCTCCACCT
>JAZSHG010000161.1:0-3818 GCA_045533135.1 Acutalibacteraceae bacterium | reverse complement strand
CCTGTGTGGAAAAACGCATCAGCGAGGGCGGTACCTGTGCCGCTTCGGTCAATGCGCAACTGGAATATGTGCGCGCACAGCTTCGATAAATGACGAATGAAAAAACGCCTATGGCTCGTCGGCCATAGGCGTTTTTGCGTTATTTATTATTGAATAGGCTCAAAATCAGCGGCGCCGTGTTTACAAAGCGGACAGACAATATCATCAGGCAACGTATCGCCCTCATAGACCCAGCCGCAAACCTTACAGACAAAGCCTTTTTTGCCTTCGGTTTCGGGCTGAGGCTTCACGTGCTTTTGATAATACGTGTAGGTCATCGTTTCTACTTGCGAGATGACACGTGCCTCGGTAACAGAGCAGATGAACATACCGTGGGTGCCGAGATCCACGTACTGCTCCACATTGAGAGACATAAAGGAATTGATATAGCGAGGGAGAAATACTAAACCGTTGTCCGAGCGCAGAGGTGTACAATCCTTGAACTTGTCGGTGTTACGGCCGCTTTGGAAACCAAATACCTCAAACACCTTGAAGGGGGCCTCCACCGACAAGCAGTTGACGTTCATTTTCTGTGTTTGTTTGATGACGTGGTGGGAGTAGTTATCCTTGTGGATGGTGACGGCCACGCGGTTGGGAGTGTTGGTCACCTGGGTGACCGTGTTGACGATCAAGCCGTTATCTTTCTTGCCATCGTTAGAGGTGACCACGTACAGACCATAGCCAATGTTAAACAGCGCAGACAGATCGTTTTTGTCGGCAGTAGTGTCCTGTTGCGCCAAATACTCCTGGCACAATTCCTCTGCCAACGCCTCCACCTGCGCAGTGCTTTCCTTGTTGAGTGCAGACTTGATCTGTACAGTGGTATCTGTGAAGGTGAGGTTTTTACATTCTGCCAGCATTGTGCGCATTACCTTGGCGGCCAAGGGTGCCCAAGAGCCGTTTTCGACCAAACTAACCGTGCGGTTGCAATATTGCCGCTCGATCAGATGATGGATAAAGGTTTTCATGAAGGGGAACACATCGGCGTTATAGGTGGTTGTTGCCAGCACCAGCTTGTTATAGCGGAAAGCATCCTCCACAGCCTCGGCAATATCACAACGGGCAAGATCATGCACCGCCACATGCGGACAACCCTTGGCGGTGAGCTTTTCTGCCAGCAATTCTACAGCGGCTTTGGTGTTTCCATAAACGGAGGTGTAGGCAATAACAATGCCCTCGCTCTCGGCTTCATAGGAAGACCAAATATCATAGAGATTGAGGTAATATCCCAGATTTTCGGTGAGAACAGGGCCGTGGAGTGGGCAGATGGTCTGAATATCCAAAGTGGCCGCTTTTTTAAGCAACGCCTGCACTTGTTTGCCATACTTGCCGACAATACCGAAATAGTAGCGACGCGCTTCGCATGCCCAATCTTCTTCAACGTCGAGTGCACCAAATTTGCCGAACCCGTCAGCAGAGAACAACACCTTATCGGTGGAATCATAGGTGACAATCACTTCGGGCCAGTGTACCATCGGCGCGGTGACAAAAGTGAGGGTGTGCTTGCCGAGAGAGAGCGTGTCGCCTTCGCCCACAATCAAACGGCGGTCGCTGTAATCCTCACCAAAGAATTGCTCGAGCATTACAAAGGCTTTGGCGGAAGCAACTACCACTGTGTCAGGGTAAAGGCGCAGGAAGTTGGCTATGTTGGCAGAGTGATCAGGCTCCATGTGCTGCACAATCAGATAGTCAGGCTTACGGTCGCCCAAAACATGCTGAAGATTATCCAGCCACTGATGAGTGAAGCGCTTATCGACCGTATCCATAACGGCAATTTTTTCGTCGGTGATGACGTAGGAGTTGTAGGCGATGCCGTTGGGGACGATATATTGTCCCTCAAACAGATCAATTTCATGGTCATTTACGCCGACATAGTGAATGTCATTGGTGATAAACATAATAGATCAGTTCCTTTCTGTTGATAACTATTAGTATGTGGTAAAATGCAGGATTTATTTGAATCAAGCGACGTTTTCCGCGTCGCGCTCTTTGTCCAGCTTCACATTGCGGAAATACAGCAGAACATCGATGAATATCTCGATGAAGTTGAGAACGTAGAAGAAAAAGCTTAAATAAAAGAGAAAACCATCGGCATTTAGCGCGAACAGTTGGATGCACTTGCGTGCGATGCCAAACCCGTAACCGACCAAAAGAAAAACTTCAAAAAACAGGCTTTTGCCTTTGGCGGTACGAGAAACAATGGATTTTCGGATGGAAATGGGCCAAGAAAGCCCAAAGCAGAAGATGGTCAATGCCTCAAATAAGTCGGTTAACATAGGTAGTGTCATGATGGGTATTCTCCTTTATATGTTTAACAATTTTGTATAGTTGGGAAGAAGCTTAGGCGAAACCGCATCGGTTGCCACCTGTGCTTCACAAAGCGCCTTTTCAAATGTGGCAACATGGGAAAGTGACAGTGTTGGCGCAGGGATATGGCGGTAAGCGGCGGCACTTTTTCCGGCGGTACGCCCGAATACGATGATATCCAGCAGAGCGTTTCCCATTAAGCGGTTTTTACCGTGTATGCCACCTGTCACCTCGCCGGCGGCGAAAAGCCGCTCAACGCCCATTACAGCACTATCGGGGTAAATGGCTAAACCGCCGTTTTGATAGTGTAGGGTGGGGTAGACCAAAATCGGTTCTTGACGGATATCGATGCCACATTTTTGGAACATCCGCAACATTCCGGGCAGACGCGCTTCGATCGTGCCGACACCGTGAATACTGTCAATCATGGGCGTATCTAACCACACGCCGGATCCTTCCGGTAAAGTAACGCCGTTGTTGCGTTCGCGGCACTCGCGTATGATGGCGGCAGTGATGACGTCGCGCGTTTCCAGGGGGTGGATAAACACTTCGCCATTGGCGTTGACCAGTTTAGCACCCAAAGCGCGCACCTTTTCGGTGACCAGCGCGCCAAGAATGTGTTGTGGAAAGACCGCACCTGTGGGATGATATTGCAAGGCATCAGCATCTGTCAGTTTAGCGCCTGCGCGATAGGCAAGTACTAGGCCGTCTGCTGTTGCACCGTAGTGATTAGAAGTGGGAAATCCTTGATAGTGCATACGTCCTGCGCCGCCTGTGGCGATGATTACCGACTTGGCACGAACAATCGATAGCGTGCGGCTTTCCATATGCATCAGTACAGCACCTGCCGCCTTACCATCTTCGTCAAGCAGTAGCTCTATAGCCGCAGTGTAGGAAAGAACGGGAATTGCCAGGTTTAGCACTTCATCGCGCAAGGTACGCATCATTTCCGCACCGGTAGAATCTTTGGCGGCATGCATGCGTTTGTGGGATGTACCGCCGCCGTGGGTGGTGATCAGTTCACCGCTTGGTGCACGATCAAACTCTACTCCCAATGAACAGAGCCATTGGACAGCTTCGGGGGCATCGGTTACCAGCTTTGCCAGCAGATCACGATCGGCGGCGAAATGGCCACCACCAAAGGCATCGAGAAAATGAGCGGCAGGGGAGTCATTAGGCTGATCTGCCGCTTGCATGCCGCCCTCTGCCATAATGGTGTTGGAATCCCCAAATCTAAGCTTGGTGGCGATCAACACCTTTGCACCTGCATAATGCGCTTCGATAGCCGCCGCCGCGCCAGCACCGCCACCGCCGATAATCAGCACGTCGGTATCATGGTCAACATGGTCGAGATCCAACGAACTAGCGTCAATGCGGCTGTGTGCTTGCAAAATTTGAGCAAGTTCAACGGGTGCGCTGATACCTTTACTTGCCCCAACTTGTAAAGTGGAAAAGCTTGTCAAGGAAGCGTC
>JAZSHG010000172.1:0-2219 GCA_045533135.1 Acutalibacteraceae bacterium | reverse complement strand
TACACCCGGCGTGACCCGTGACCGTATTTACGGAGACTGTGAATGGTGCGGCCGTCAGTTTTCCTTGGTGGATACCGGCGGTATCGGGCCGGGTACAGACAGCGATATGCTGAAATTCATGCGCCGTCAGGCGGAGATCGGCATTGAGCTGGCGGATTGTATCATAATGGTTACAGATGTACGCACAGGCGTTACCGCGGCTGATGTGGATGTGGCAACAATGCTGCGCAAGGCCGGTAAGCCGGTGGCTTTGGCTGTCAACAAATGCGACTCCGTTGGCCCAATCAATCCCGATGTCTACGAGTTCTACAGCTTGGGAATTGGCGATTTGTTTGAAGTGTCCGCTGTCCATGGACACGGAACGGGCGATCTTTTGGATTGGTGCCTTGCTAATATGCCCGAGGAAGAAGCAGAGGATGAAGACGACGGCGTGATCAAGGTCGCCATCGTGGGCAAGCCCAATGTGGGCAAGTCCAGTCTGCTCAATCGCATTCTGGGTGAGGAACGGGTGATCGTGTCCAATGTAGCCGGCACTACCCGTGATGCTATCGACTCGGAGTTTGAGAATGAGACCGGAAAATACTGCTTTATCGACACCGCCGGCATGCGAAGAAAGAGCAAGGTGGACGATATCATCGAAAAATACTCCAATATGCGTACCATCAATGCCATCGAAAGGGCGGATGTGTGCCTGATTTTGGTGGATGCCAATGACGGCGTTACCGAGCAGGACACCAAGATCGCCGGACTTGTCCATGAGGCGGGCAAAGCAGCGATCATCGTTGTAAACAAATGGGATGCTGTGGAGGATAAGGAAACCAATACCATGCGCGATAAAGAAGCCGGCGTACGCAATGGCTTGAGTTACATGACTTATGCACCGGTGGTGTTTTTGTCTGCGTTGACCGGTCAGCGTGTGGATAAACTTTTTAGTGTTATTCAAGAGGTGCATAAGCAAAATACCAGCCGCATCACCACCGGCGCACTTAATAGCGTTCTGGCAGACGCAACTGCCCGTGTGCAGCCGCCTTCTGATAAAGGCCGCCGCTTGAAGATCTATTACATGACCCAGGCCGGCACCAAGCCACCGCATTTTGTTATTTTCTGCAATGATGCAAGACTGTTCCATTTTTCCTACCAGCGGTATTTGGAGAACCAGATTCGTGAGGTATTTGGCCTTAAGGGCACGCCTGTGCGGATTACCATTCGCCAGAAGGGTGATAAGGAGGAGTAAACCGTGTGGCTTTTTGTTGCAATTACCGTAATTGCCGGATATCTTCTGGGCAACCTGAACGGTGCGATCTGTGCCTCTAAGGCCATGGGTGATGATGTTCGAACTCACGGAAGCGGAAACGCAGGTCTAACAAACTTTATCCGCAGCTACGGTGCCGGAAAGGCGCTGCTTGTGATCCTGGTGGATGCCGGAAAGGCAGTAGCTGCGTGCCTTTTGGGTGGATTTTTGCTGAAGGCGTACTTCGGATTTCAAGCAGGCGCTGCTATTGGCGGTGCTGCAGTCATGCTGGGACATGTTTTCCCGGTGTTTTTGGGATTCCGTGGCGGCAAGGGCATATTGAGCGGACTGTTTATTGCCTTGGTGGTTGACTACCGGGTGGCGGTACTGATTCTTATTGTGTTTGCACTGGTATACCTGACCACCGGTTATGTGTCCCTGGGCTCTGTACTTGCAGCGCTGGCTTTCGGTATAGGGTTTGGTGTGTTGCATTTTTCTGATGGGATCGTTATGCTATGCGGCATTTTTATGGCGTTGCTGGCGATTTTTATGCATCGGGAAAATATAGTGCGCTTGCTCAAAGGCCAGGAGCGTAAAACCAATCTTTTCCAAAAATAAAGAAAGCGCAGGATAGATAGATGAGAAAGAAAAAACAGCTGAGCCCCATGCTGATGGTTTTGTGTTTTGGCATTGCCGTGCTGTATCTGGAATTTATATTCAGTGCCTTCACCACAGGCGGCATCTTGAACGGCGGCTTTGTTTACACGGCGCTGTTCAGCATCGTGTATGGCATTGTGGGCTATATGCTTTCATCAATCTTCAAAAATAAGAAGATCAACTTTGTTATTTCCAATGTTTGGCTGGGCGTCACTACGGTTTTGTATATTGTTCAGTTTTTGATCTACAAACAATTCAAGCAGTTTTATGACCTAAACACCATGACCGGCGGTGCAGGGGATATGTTCACAAGCTACTTTAAAGAATTGCT
>JAZSHG010000247.1:0-4102 GCA_045533135.1 Acutalibacteraceae bacterium | reverse complement strand
ATCCCACCCACTTTTTTCGTGCGGTGGGATTTTTTAATATTTCGCAAACATTTTCAAAACATTGTCAAAACATCGGCAGGGTAAACTGTGTACATCACAAGACAGAAAGAGGTCATCAATATGAACAAAAACGATCAAGAGTTTCTCGTCAGCAAGATCCGCTCCCAGTATGTGGAGAAAACCCCCACCGAGCTGGATGAGCTCAAACTGCTCGACAACAAGGTCAAACGCCCTGCCAACATATTCGCCTATCTGTTCGGCAGCATTTCTGCGCTGATCCTGGGGTTCGGTATGAGCCTCGTTATGACCGACCTGGCCAAAACGCTCGGCATCGCCAATCCGATGCTTTGGGGTGTGATCATTGGCAGTGTCGGCCTGGTGGCAGCGCTTGTCAACTATCCGATCTACAAAAAGATCCTCGGCGCACGGCGTCGGAAATACGCATCGGTCATCCTCGCTTTCAGCGATAATATTATGAAAGGTTAAGGCAAAGAACAATGGGAGAATTTTTCAAAAACGCGTTCCGTGACATGAAAGAGAGCGCAAAGGCACAGCACGAAGTGGACAAGGCGCAGTTTGCCGCCGCCAAAGCAGAATCCAAGGCGCAGTGGGAAGAGGCCAAAGCGATGAGCAAGCCTGCAAAGCGTAAGGAAATGATGCAAAAAGAGCGCGACGAAAAGATCGCCGAAGCCCAGAAGCGTCAAGCGGCGGCACAAGCGCGCATCGATGCCGTCAAAGGGGAAGACACCGCCGAAGCGGAATAACCTACGAAAGCGAGATGCTTAGGGCATCTCGCTTTTTATGTGAAAATTTGCAAAATCCCTTAAAACAGCAACAAAACTTTAACAATTACATGCTATACTAAACCCGGATCGACAGGAGGTGTCCCCATGTTTAAGATTTTGGTGGTCGAAGACGACAAAGAGCTCAACCGTACCGTCTGCACGTTTTTGAGCGGCAACGGCTATGAAGCGGTCGGATGCCTTGGCGTCTATGATGCCTATGATGCACTCTATGCCCACACCTTTGACCTGATCATCTCGGATATTATGATGCCCGATGTTGATGGCTTTACCTTTGCACGCAACGTCAGAGAGCAAAACGATAACATCCCGATCTTGTTCATGACCGCGCGCGACGATATCGCCTCAAAACAGCGCGGCTTTCGCATCGGTGTAGACGATTATATGGTAAAGCCCATCGACCTCGACGAGCTGTTTTTGCGCGTAGGAGCACTGTTGCGCCGCGCCAAAATTGCCGCCAGCCGCAAACTGGAGCTGGGCGATTTCGTGATGGATGCCGATGAATATACCGCCTATTGGCAGGACGAGGAGATCCCCCTCACCAACCGTGAGTTTTCCATCCTCTACAAGCTTCTGTCCTATCCCAAAAAGACCTTCACACGTACCCGGCTGATGGATGAGTTTTGGGACGTGGATACCGAAACGACACCACGCGCGGTGGACGTCTATATCACCAAACTGCGTCAAAAGTTAAGCGACTGTACCACCTTTGAAATTGTGACGGTGCACGGTCTGGGCTACAAGGCGGTGGTCAAATGAAAAAGGAAGAGCGTATCAAAACCGTCCTGCGCTGGCTCAACCATTATTTTGTGTTTTTCCTGCTCATTGGCTTTGTTATCACCTGTTGCACGATGCTGTTTGTGACCGTGCTGACCGATACGCTGGGGGTGACGCTGACCGACGACAACCTGAGCGCCGCCGCAAAAATCACCTTTTGGAACGTGGCACTTTTAAGCCTACTGCTCACCGTCATCGATGCGGTGCGCCGCAAGATAACGGTCGAGCGCCCTGTCAAGCGCATCACCGAAGCGGCGGACAAAATTATACAAGGCGATTTTTCGGTGCGTATCAAGCCGCAGGGCAAATTCGCCACTGACGAAACGTTTAACGAAGTCATCCATTGCTTCAACAAAATGGCGGCAGAGCTGGGCAGTGTGGAAACACTGCGCGCCGATTTCATCGCCAACGTATCCCACGAGATGAAAACGCCGCTCGCGGTGATGCAAAACTACGGCACACTACTGCAAACGCCCCATCTGTCCGAAGAAGAGCGGCTGGCGTATGCCAAAGGGGTGGTGGAAGCCGCCCACCGCACCGCCGATATGGTTACCAACATCTTGAAGCTCAATCGGCTGGAAAATCAGCAGATCTACCCCCAAACCACCACGTTTGACCTCGGCGAACAGCTTTGCACCTGCCTGTTGGCGTATGAAAATACGTGGGAGCAGAAGAGGATCACCATCGAAACGGATATTGCCGAGGATGTGACGGTCAAAGCGGACGCCGAACTGCTTGGCCTTGTGTGGAGCAACCTGTTTTCCAACGCGTTCAAATTCACCCCCGAGGGCGGCAAGGTGACGGTGACCTTAACCGCCACCGCCCACCACGCTGTGGTCAGGGTGACGGATACCGGCTGTGGCATGACCCCACAGGTCGGCGCACGTATTTTTGAAAAATTCTATCAGGGCGACAGTTCCCATGCGGCACAGGGGAACGGCCTGGGGCTTGCGCTGGTCAAGCGCGTTGTGGATATTACCAACGGTGAGATCGGCGTGGAAAGCGACATCGGTAAAGGTTCCACCTTCACCGTCAGGATCCGCAGAGACTAACGTATGCGCTGGTCTGCCTTTTTTCGCGCGGCACTTTTTCCGCACAAAGGGGTCATCATAACCCTTGTGCCGGCGGTGGCACTGTTGCTGATCTATGTGCTGTTACATTTTCCGGCGCAGTCGCCGCTATCGATAGCGGTCTATGTGCTCGCGACCTACACCCTTACGATATGTTGCGCACGTGTGCCGACTTTTGTGCGCTTTTGTCGAAATTTCAAGCAAAACAACAAATGGGCCAGGCGGTGGGCTACCGATACGGCATGGCGTATGCGGCTGACCTTACATGGCTCGTTGGCTCTCAATATCGCCTACGCCGCCTTGCAACTGGGGCTTGGCATTCGCCACCGCTCGTTCTGGTTTTTTGGCGTGGCAGGATATTATGCCCTGTTGGCGCTGATGCGGCTGTTTTTGGTCAATCATACGCGCCGTTATCGTGCAGGCACACAGATATGTGAGGAGTACGTCAAATACCGTGCCTGCGGCGTGGTGCTTTTACTGCTCAACCTGGCACTCACAGCCATGATGCTGATGATGATATATCAAAATCGCACCTTCCACCATCACCGGATCACCGCCATTGCGATAGCGGCCTATACCTTTGCGGCCTTGGCGTTGGCGATCGTGAACATTGTCCGCTATCGCCGCCACAACAGACCTGTCTATGCGGCGGCCAAAGCCATCAGCCTGGCGGCGGCGTGCGTGTCAATGCTAACATTGACGCAGACGCTGCTCACGACCTTCGGTGGTGAAAGCACATCCGATACCTTTCGCCGCGTGATATTGGCAACGAGCGGTGGCGTGGTATCAGCCGGCATTATTTTGATGGCTGTGGCCATGATCGTACAAGGAACCGGACAAATCAAACGCCTAAAAAAGGAGAATACAAATGGATAACCAAACACCTTTTCGCTATACCTATTCCGCCAAACAGCAGGCAGAGATCAAAGCCATCCGTGAAAAATATGCCGCCCCCACCGAGGATAAAATGGCGCAGGTGCGCCGTCTGGACGCCGCCGTCACCCAAAAAGCCACAGTTGCCGCCCTTGTTGTGGGCATCCTCGGCGCGCTGATCCTGGGGTTCGGCATGAGCCTCGTTATGACCGATCTTGGCGCGGCGCTCGGCCTGACGCACACAGGTGCGCTGTGGGCAGGCATTATCATCGGCGTTATCGGCATTGTGCCTGTGTGTTTGGCACTTCCGATTTATAACATCGTCACCAAAAAAGAACGTGCACGTGTCGCCCCCGAAATTTTACGGCTGACCGACGAGCTGTTGCAACAATAGGGGAAACCGGCAAGGCGCACATCTCCTGCAAATGCAGCCTAAATGTGCTACGAATCACCGAGGCCGGCGGCCCTTGCTGTGAAGGCGGTGCAAACTTAATAGTAGGATAAATCCTACCTACACATCAGCGCACAGCCTAAATGGGATCCAAGGGGGTGGTCACCCCCTTGGTCGTATGCGGAAGG
>JAZSHG010000112.1:0-2024 GCA_045533135.1 Acutalibacteraceae bacterium | reverse complement strand
GGTGGAGTTTCGTCACTGGTATTCGGGGCATCGTCATTGGGCAGGACAGCTCGATGCGCGCCACACGGTGGTTTACGATACGCCCATTCCCCTGTGCGACGAGTGAATAACAATAAAAGCGAGCGGTTTTTGCCGCTCGCTTTTGTTATTTACCATTTTACCACGTAAAAGCAAATAGTTGGTCCGGCAAAACACAACCCACGAAATCTATTGAAATTCCGATGAGAAGGTGCTATACTTAATCTGTATATTTGCGTTCACAAGGGAAGGAAGCGACCGTTTCGTGACAAAAGCGGAATTGCATTACGAAAAAATGACAAACACGCCCGTGCAACGATTGATCATCACACTGGGCATTCCGACGACCATTTCGATGCTTATCACGGGCATCTATAATATGGCAGATACCTATTTTGTCGGCGAGCTGGGCGAGAGCGCCCAAGCAGCAACGGGCATTCTGTTTACATTGCAGGCCATCATCCAAGCGATCGCGTTTATGCTCGGTCACGGCAGTGGCAGCTTTGTGTCAAAGGCTTTGGCAGATAGAAACATCAAAGAAGCTACCGTCTATGCCTCTACCTCGTTTTACGTCGGCATCGGTGCCGGCACGGTGCTGGCTGTGGCAGGGCTTTTGTTTCTCGATCCGTTTATGCGCCTGCTTGGCAGTACCGAAACGATATTGCCGTACGCCAAAGACTATGGCTTGTGGGTGCTGATCTCCTGCCCCTTTATGATTGGCTCGCTGGTGCTCAACAACAACCTGCGCTATGAAGGAAAAGCCTTCTTTGCGATGTTTGGGTTGACTACAGGCGGCCTGCTCAACATTTTAGGTGACTATATTTTTGTGAAGTTGTGGGGAATGGGCGTCTTTGGCGCAGGCTTGGCCACCACCATTTCGCAGATAGTCAGCTTTGTGATACTGGTTTTGATGTATATCTTCCAGGCGCAAAGCCGTCTCTCTTTACGAGCGATCAGCCGCCGATTCCATATTTACAAAGGCATTTTGAAGGTTGGCTTTCCCTCGTTCGTGCGCCAGGGCCTGTCATCGTTGTCGGGCGGCTTGCTCAACAACCTGTGCAAGCCGTTTGGTGATGCCGCCATCGCCGCTATGAGCGTGGTTAACCGCTACACAGGCCTTTTGATGTGTGTGGGATTGGGCATCGGCCAAGGCTTCCAGCCTGTTGCCGCTTTCAACTACCAGGCCAAACAGTATCGCCGTGTTAAGCAGGGCCTCCTGTTCACCACGTGGTTTGGCGCCGCATTTGTGGGCATATTGTCTATCAGTGGTTTGCTGTTTGCCGAAGAGATCATATACCTCTTCCAAGAGGCAGAAGATGTGGTAAAGATCGGTAGTGTTGCGTTACGTGCGGCATCGGTGGGCTTGCTCTTTTTACCGTTGTCGGTTCCGGTCAATATGCTGTATCAAAGCATCCGCAAAGCAGGTGTTGCCACCCTGCTCTCTTTGATGCGTTCGGGCGTTATTTTGATACCGGTACTGATTATCGGTGTCCGTTTTGGTGGCCTTTTTGGTATCCAGATCGCCCAACCGCTTACGGATGTGCTCACCGGACTGATCAGCTTGCCGTTTATGTTGTGGTTCTTGCGCAAGACCCCGGATGCTTGACGGCAACAGGCAAATACGATATACTAAATCTGTTATCTGTCTGTCGTTTACCATGCAAAAAGGAGAGAGCAAAAGTGAAACTTTCCCCCTCAATTTTGACCTGTGATTTTGCCCATTTGGAGGACGAACTGCGCTTTGTAGAGCAAAGTGGCGCCGACATGGTGCATCTGGATGTGATGGATGGCGTGTTTGTGCCCAACCTGTCCTTTGGGCCGCCTGTCATTGCACGCATTCGCCCCTGTACCGATCTGCCTTTTGATGTGCATCTGATGATGGAATATCCCGATCGCCTCATCGACGCCTTTGCCGACGCCGGTGCGGATCTGATCAATTTTCATATTGAAAGTGCCGCCCCTGTTGCGGAAACGATCGCGCGCATTCGCGCCAAGGGCAAAAAGGT
>JAZSHG010000238.1:0-4192 GCA_045533135.1 Acutalibacteraceae bacterium | reverse complement strand
CATTCATGCAGTTGGGGATGCCATTTTCATCATACGCTGCCACGATCAGCACCGGCATCGGATAGAGCCACGTTTTTACGCCAAAATCTTTACGCATAATAGCCTCGTCCCCTTTTAATCCTCAAAGATATTATCAATTTTATATGATGGAATAATTGCAAGCAAATTATATAGAGAATCTATAGCAGCCAACGCTTCTTCAACTTCTTTTTGGAAATTCAGAAAATTCTGCTTAAAATCGATAACAGGAACACGAACTCTATAAACGGCGGACTTTCCAGTTTGACAGACACGTATTTTACCTGTGTTTTCACCAGTTGCTTCTAACAAAAGATCCTTAAGCTCTGTTGTTTTTGATGCTAACCCCGCAAATTCCATATCCACAAATCCCTTTTCGGTTTTGTGAAGTATCTTGACATTTTTAAAATATGTATGGAACATCACCCAAGTTGCTTTTGCTCCTTTTGGGCCGAGCGCATCCCTAAAAACAAAGTGTGGATACATTTTCTTTTGATACAGGATATATGATCGCCAAAAAGCTGTAATGGCTTTATGTTCAACCACTTGATACCCTTGCTTTTGCTTGCAAATGGCTTGTTCTATCTGTTGCGCCTTGTAAGCAGACCGTTCGTCATCTTGCATCAAAAAGTATTCAAGGCACTCTTCATAGGTGACTTTATTAGGGTATTTTTGAGCTTCATCGTTGATGGAAAGATAATTCTTTGGTGCAACAATAAACACAAAAAAGTCTTGGTAGTCACCTTTTGCTATGCCAATGTTTCCGCGCTTATTATACCGCCCTGATTGATTAGGCATAGCAATGGCATCTATTTTGTCCTCAATTAAAAGCCCAATTCTTTTTCCGTTACTTTCAATGATAACTGTCATGTCTGACTCGCCATAAGCAACATCAACCTTTGACTGCTCAACTTCAACTACCGTTGCATTTTTTAAGCCTATTTTAGAAAGAAATATTTCCAAGAATCTCGGAGAACAGACAAATTCTTCCAAAAATAACAGATCCATGTCTCTTTCTGAAACATCACTAAACTTACACTTTATCATCAGTCTCACCTTTTTGCACAATCTCATAAGGCCAATCAATAATACCGCCAAATTCCTTCACATTGGTATATCCCAAGTCCACAAGTGCTTCGGCAGCTATCTTACTGCGTCGCCCACTGCGACAATAGACCAAGATCAACTGATCTTTCTCAGGTAATACTACATGTGCTTTTGCGGATATATCCTCATGCGGAAGCAATACTGCTTCGGGAATATGCCCCTGGGCATATTCTTCGGCGGTGCGCACATCCAAAATGACATAATCCTCTTCGGAGTCCATCAACGCTTTGGCTTCGGCAGCTTTTATCTGTGTATACGTCATCTTTTCCCCCACGTTACCATCACAACCGGCTAAACTTATCATTGAGAACCCCAAAAACAACATCAGTAACAAACTACACACTTTTTTCATCGTTTTTCGCCACTTTCCACTGTTCACTCGTCATTAGCATCACGTGTCCTGTGCGCACTTCATTGAGTAATGGCACATCGAGCCCTTTAGTCGTATGATGGTAAGCAAAACCAAGTTTCTCCTGTACGCGGCGCGATTTGATATTGCCATCATAGTAACCGCACCAAACAGCACGCATCCCCAACTCATCAAATGCGCGTTTGAGCAACGCCATTGCCGCTTCGGGAATCAGTCCCTGCCCCCCAAAACGGTTTACCGATCCAGTAACCAAGCTCGCACTCGTCTTCCCTATCGGTCATATCGGTAGCATCGCCCAGCTTAAGGCCCACGCTACCGATCGCGCGGTTATCCGTTTTTAGACAGACAGCATAGGTTTCAGGCACAGATAAAACGGCGGTAATAATATCACGACTGTTTTCGACACTTGTATGCACAGGCCAACCGGCGGCAGGCCCCACATCCGCATCGGACGCATATTGGTATAAGCTGTGAGCATCTTCCACGCACCAGGGACGCAAAATCAGTCGCGTAGTTTCTATGATCACAAGGCGCCACTCCCTTTCTCCGTCTATTCACAGTATACCATTTTCCCAACACTTTTTGCTGTACTCGCGATTCGCTGCGTAGTAAAAAATCACACCCTACAGTTTCTATAATCACAAGCCACAACACTTCTTCTACTATATCCACCATAGGGGCGTCAATTCGCCGAGTTTTGTCACTTTTCCGCTCTCGAAATCGACCATAATTTCCACATCTTGATAACTTTCCGGCATCAACTGTACCAACAGTTCGCGGCAAGCACCGCAAGGAGCACCTGTTTTCCCATTAGGCATGATGGCAAGCACTTTGCCTACGCGCTGCTCGCCGTTTGTCAGCATATTAAAAAGAGCATTTCTCTCTGCACAAATGCCAAGCGTTGAGCAGGTGTCCACGCAAACGCCCGTATATATTTTTCCGCTTTCAGACAATATGGCAGCCGCCACGCCTCCTGCCTCCACATAATCCGAAATTTTTCGGCCATTTTGTACCGCCTTGGCGGCTTTATGCATCTCGTTCCAAATCGCTTCCATGCCTATCCCCCTTTGTTGTTTTATACCATTATATCAGCTTCGACATAAAAGCACAAGATACGCAAAGACCGCCGTCGCGTGGACAACGGTCTACCTTGTCAGTCTTTGCTTTTATAGTAAAGCAAGCAATGACAGTAGCCTTCAAAATTCGGGTCCGCGATCTGTTCGCGAAACTCCTTGCAAATGCACTTGTATTCTTCGATTTTTGGCAGACGGCAAGGACAATATCCTCCACGTGCCTTGAGTCCTTCTTTGATTTTTGCCACAACAGCGGCGTCTTCATTTAACCGAATGGCCATACATATCACCTCTTTGCATCAGTATAGCAAAATACGCCCTTTTCGTCAATCAACTTGCCTAAAAACCTTATATGTTTTCACATATTTGGGGGATTGCAAAATATACGTTTTTTTGATATAGTATTGGTGTTTGCGATGCAACAATATATACAGCAGGAGGAAGCGATGAGCGGCGTGGTAAACATTTTCTTGTTTGGTAAAAAACATCAAGTTCCTTGCGATTTGACCATTATGTCTGCCATGGAATATGCCGGCTACCAACTGGTAAAGGGCTGCGGCTGTCGTAACGGTGTTTGCGGCGCTTGTACCACGCTTTATCGCATTGGAGATGACCCTACGCTTACATGCTGTCTGGCCTGTCAAACCAAGGTACAAGATAACATGTATGTCGCCGCATTTCCTGCATTTCCATTTGAAAAGCAGGTATATGATTGGCAAACCGTCACCCCCTCTGAGGCAATTATCAAACAGCTTTTTCCCATCGTTGATACTTGCATCGGTTGTGGTGCCTGTGACAAAGTCTGTCCAATCGCGTTACCCGTTAAGCAGTATATCGCTTGCGCCAAAGCAGGTGATTTTAAAAAATGCGCAGAATTGTCTTTCCACTGTGTGATGTGTGGCGCTTGCACTGCGCGTTGCCCTGTTAATATTCCCCAACCGCAGATCGCCATGCTTGCAAGACGGCTCAATGGCCTGCAAATGCATCTCGAAAGCAACCGTTCAGATGTGAAGTGTCAAGACTTTACAGATGAGTTATATGATCTTCTTTCAAAGCCCACAGATGAGCTCCGTGCGCTATATGAGGCGCGTGAAATAGAGTGATAAGAAGGTGCAACAATGTACCCAGAAGCACTAAAAAAGGCTATAATAGCAGTGTCTGCCGCCAGAAAAAGGAATATATCGTATGCTCCTTCTCGTTTGAGCGAAAGCGAAAAGGAGGGTTTGTTGCGCTCCTATCAGCCTGTCGGCAACCCGACAAGCTTTTCCACTTTACAAGTTGGGGCAAGTAAAGGTATCAGCGCACCCGTTGAACTTGCTCAACTTTTGCAAGCACACAGCCGCATTGACGTCCGTTCTTTTGATCTTGGCCGCATTGATTATGATACCGATGTGCTAATCATCGGTGGCGGCGGTGCTGGCGCGGCGGCGGCTATCGAAGCGCATTATGCAGGTGCAAAGGTGTTGATCGCCACCAAACTTAGATTTGGGGATTCTAACACCATTATGGCAGAGGGCGGCATGCAAGCGGCAGATCAGCCTAATGACTCCCCTGCCGCTCATTTTCTCGATGCCTTTGGTGGTGGCCATTTCGCCGCCGATCGTGATCTGCTGGCAAAGCTGGT
>JAZSHG010000169.1:0-5349 GCA_045533135.1 Acutalibacteraceae bacterium | reverse complement strand
ACCTTGCTGGCAGAATTGCCGGGTGCCATTGTCAGTGCCGTCGGATGGTTGGGGTTTTCTCGTCTGTATTCGTTTTATATCGAGCATTTCGGCAATTACGCCAACCTTTATGGCAGTCTGACCGCCGTAGTGGTACTGATTTTGTGGCTGTACGCCTGTATGTACATTTTGTTGCTTGGTGCACAGTTCAACTTCATGCTGCAAACAGGTCAGTTGCCGCTTCCTGCTTTTCTCAAACGCAAAAAGAAGCCGTTGCCGCCTGAAAAATAAGGTTACATCAGCGCTGACAGTGCCATCATTTCCTGTATACGGGCATAAATAGGTTCCAGCTTCTCCTGCGGCAGGGGATTTTCTCCCTTGCCGCATTCCCATGTAAAGCCTGCGCGGCCTGTGGTTTTGATAAACCAATCCTTAAAGCCGCCGTGGGATGCGAGTCCTGTCGGTTGGGCGACGGCATAGCCACTGCACACGCCCATGATCTTTGCCATCAAATGTGCTTGGGCAGGGGTGTTTTCGCCGTATTGCCAATAGATCTCTTCCCCCTGTGAGTGCATCGCAATGACGTGGCGAAACCGCACACGCTCGCACAGGGTAACAAGCGCCCGTGTTTCGGGTTCACTGGCAGGGCAGGGGCCGCGCCATTGACGCGGCGCAGGGCCTGTGATGCCGGCGGCAGTTTCTGCCGCCGCTAACGCCTCCCAGCCTGCATCGTAGTTGTGGTTTAGATCCACGCCGCGCGCGTTGGCTGACCACACCCCATAGGTATCGCCGCCAAGCGCACGCACCCGGGCGGCATACACGCCTGCTGTCTGTGCACCGTGTATGGCGATATCCACCCCATCCGGATTCATCTGCGGTATCATATACACACTGCGTCCGCAAAGTCCCTTGGCAAAGGGAATGTCGACCAACATACCGTCACCTGCCAGTGAGGCACACACGTCCTCGCAAAAGCGCAACAAAAGCAGCGAGGTAAGCCACTCTTGTGCATGAAATGCCGCGGCAAACAGCACCCGCTCATCCCCTTGCCCCAGCCGCAGACAAAACAGCTCCCTTCCACAGACAGAGGCGCCAATCGGAAAGCTTTCCAAAAATCGATACCGCCGTCTTAAGGCGCCGATAAACCCTCGCACCGCACCGCTGTCTGCGATTGTGGGGATCACAATACGTTCCACCAAAATCCCTTCTTTCTTACCGCTTATTGGTATATATGACAAAGGAGTTGTCCGCTATGAATCTTGACGAAGTCCGTCTTTCGGGCGAAAACAAATATGAAGGGCGCATCCTCACCTTGCAGGTGGATACGGTGCTTCTGCCCAATGGGCAGACCGCCCTGCGCGAGGTGGTGCGCCACTCGGGCGGTGTGTGCATTGCCGCGCTGACCGATGCCCAAGAGCTCCTTTTTGTACGGCAATTTCGCTATCCCTATGGAAAAATCCTCACCGAGCTTCCTGCAGGCAAGCTGAACAAGGGCGAAGATCCCTTTTTGTGCGCATTGCGCGAGTTGCAGGAGGAAACAGGAGCTTGCGGCACGTTAGAAAAAGTCGGCGAGATATATCCGAGCGTAGGCTACACCGACGAGGTGTTGCACCTGTTTATCGCCACCGACTTGCACTTCGGCACACAGCATCTCGACGAGGATGAATTTTTGGAAGTTGACCGTGTGCCACTTGCCACCGCGATCAAGTGGGTCGAGGAGGGCAAGCTCCCCGATGCCAAGACGCAGACACTGGTGTTGCATCTGGCGCGGCGGCTGGGACTTTGACAGTAGATAACCCTTACATAGGAGGCAATATGGACATCTTAAAAACCCTGGAACAGGAGTTCCATCTGCGACCGAACCAGGTCACCAACACGGTACAGTTGATCGACGACGGCAACACCATCCCCTTTATCGCCCGTTATCGCAAGGAGATGACAGGCTCACTGGACGACCAGCTTTTGCGCGAGCTGTTTGAACGGCTCACTTACCTGCGCAATCTCGATGAGCAACGCGAAAAGGTACGCGCCGCCGTCATTGAACAGGGCGCCGCAACCCCCGAATGGGAGCTGGCCCTTGACGCGGCGGTGACGCTCACCGAAATTGAAGACCTCTACCGCCCCTTCCGCCCCAAGCGCAAAACGCGCGCATCGGTGGCAAAGGCGAAGGGCTTGGAGCCGCTGGCAGACGCTATCTATGCCCAAAACGGCGACGACCCGATGATGTTGGCGGCGGCATTTGTTGACGAAGAAAAGGAAGTGCCGTCTGTGGAAGAGGCACTGGCAGGTGCGCGCGATATTCTCGCCGAGCGTGTTTCCGACGATGCAGGCGCGCGCAAACGCCTGCGCGTGGTGTGTATGGCACACGGCAAGCTGACCGCAAAGGCAAATGACGACGATTTGGGCGTTTATGAGATGTACGCTGATTTTGCTGAGCCGCTCTCCAAAATCGCAGGGCATCGCGTGCTGGCGGTCAACCGCGGTGAGCGCGAGGAAAAGCTGAAAGTGACCGTCACCTTTGACCGCGCGCGTGCCATGACCATTTTAGGCAGTATCCACCTGCACGCCGACAACGCCTGCGCCGCGCAAGTGCGCGAGGCGATGGAGGATGCGTACGACCGCCTGTTGTTCCCTGCTTTGGAGCGCGAACTGCGCAACGAACTGACAGACAAGGCGTCCACCGACGCCATCAAGGTATTTTCGGTCAACCTGCGTCAGCTTTTGATGCAACCGCCGCTTAAAAACCGCGTGGTGTTGGGACTTGACCCCGGTTATCGCACAGGTTGCAAGGTGGCGGTGGTGGACGGCACCGGCAAGGTGCTGGACACGGGTGTGATCTATGCCGTGCCACCCCACAACAAGGTGAAACAGGCCAAAACCTTTATCAAGGGCTTGGTGAAAAAGCACGGCGTAACGGTGTTTGCTATCGGCAACGGCACCGCCTCGCACGAAACGGAAGTGTTTGCCGCTGAGGTCATCCGCGAGCTGGACAGTGGGCTTTCCTATATGGTGGTCAGCGAAGCCGGTGCATCCGTTTACTCCGCGTCCAAGCTGGCGGCGGAGGAGTTTCCCGATTACGACGTATCCCTGCGCTCGGCGGTGTCGATTGCGCGCCGTTTGCAGGATCCGCTGTCGGAGCTGGTGAAAATTGACCCCAAGGCCATCGGCGTGGGGCAATATCAGCACGATATGCCGCAAAAGCAGTTGTCCGAAGCGCTCGACGGTGTAGTCGAGGGTTGCGTCAACGGCGTGGGTGTTGACCTCAACACCGCCTCCGCGCCGCTACTTTCCCGTGTGGCAGGTGTCAGTGCGGCGGTGGCGAAAAATATCGTCACCTACCGTCAGGAAAACGGCGCATTTGCCAACCGCAACGCGCTCAAAAAGGTGCCAAAGCTGGGGCCTAAGGCGTTCGAACAGTGCGCAGGCTTTTTGCGTGTGCCCGAAAGCCGCGAATTGCTCGACAACACCGCGGTGCACCCCGAAAGCTATGACGCCGCCAAAAAGCTGTTGGCTTTGTGCGGCTTGACCGAGCAGGAGCTCGCCTGTGGCGGTGCGGCGGTGCTGAAAAGCCGTGCCGAGCAGTTGGGGCTTGCCACGTTGGCGGAAAAGCTGGGAGTCGGTGAGCCAACGCTCAAAGATATGCTCGACGAACTGCAAAAGCCCGGACGCGATCCGCGTGACGAACTGCCGCCGCCTTTGTTGCGTGTAGATATTATGGGGATGGAAGACCTCAAAGTTGGCATGGAGCTGACGGGTACGGTGCGCAACGTCATTGACTTTGGCGCGTTCGTGGATATCGGTGTACACCAGGACGGTTTGGTGCATATTTCCCGTATCACCAACCACTTTATCAAGCACCCGTCCGAGGTGCTCAAAGTCGGCGATATTATCAAGGTGTGGGTTATCAGCGTCGACGTGGCGAAAAAGCGTATCGGGCTGACAATGTTGCCGCCAAAGGAAGCGCAGTAAAGAGAATAAAAAAAGACAGCCGCCTTGTAAGGCGGCTGTCTTTTTTATTCAGTATTGTAGGACGCTTTGCTCCCCACGACGTGCCGCAAATCGCGCTCGTGCCGCGCGGGCACCTACTTTCTTTTCGAAAAGAAAGTAGGCAAAGATTCGCCAAAGGGAACCCCTTTCGATGGGTTTCCCTTTGGAATCCCATCCACAGACGACCAAGGGGGTGACCACCCCCTTGGATCCCATTCAGGTTGCGTGCCGGTGTATAGGCAGGATTTGTGCCGCTGTCAGGCTTGTGCTACCTTTCGCGGTGGGATAATTTTTGTATTGTAAATTGTTTTTGTTTTCGCTATAATAAAATAAAGGAGGAGTTATAATGAAAAAAACAATAATTGTGATTGGCGCGATTGTTTTTGCCGCAATAGTTCTTTTCTTCTGTCTTTACTTCGCATTAACTGCTCCAAAATTTGCAGGCGATTTTTCTGTAGGTACATATCAAGAGGAGATTGAAAACGATAATTTCCAAACCCAACTAAATTATGGAAAAATTGATGACTATACATCTGCTGCAAGTGCAGGGAAGAAAGCTCTCGCCGACAGGTTCGAAAATTCCGATGGTGGTATTTTTGAATGGATGGGTTGTTCCGTTCAATATGACGCTGAAACCGATGCGTATTATATTCGCACCTATCATATTAATCCCAATGTGTTAGGTGGAACATATGATGTGATTATTCGATCCGATGGAAAAGTCCTTGCGATCTGGGGAGAGAAATAACAAAGACATAGGTTCCCACTTTTGCATATTGTATCGCAAGCGGCTATCAAATACAAAAAAGATGCACGAAATGTTCGTGCATCTTTTTTCTGTCTTTATTCCACGTCTTTCGTCGCGACGATGGGACTGCCGCAGACGTCGGGGAACAGCTCCTGTCCCACCTTGATGGGGGCGGACACTTGCTGACTGCGCAAGAAGCGGATAACCTCGAAGGTGTCCTTTTTCGCCACAGGGTGGGCAGTCTTGACGCTGAGCATCGTGTCACGGTTTTTCACGCGCACCACGCTGGTGACGGTACGGGTGGGGTTGGTGCATTCTGCAATGCCATAACGCGCACCGCGCGGACAGGCGTTGCCTGTCACCTGCCACGCGCCGTCTGTTTCCTGCACAGTCAGCGCACAGCCGCGCGGACAGAGGATACAAGTCAGTTGGCGGCTCATCACAGCACCTCCCTTTCGACCGTCAATTTGTCGTAGTCTTCCAACGTGGCCGTCACGCCTTTTTTGAGGGTGATCTTTTCCATCTCACCGGGTGCGGTGCGCAAGGCTGTTTTGGTCGCCAGCACCTCGTCGCCGCAACGCACCGTCAGGCGCGCTTTGCCGCTCGGCTCGCTCACGCGGAAAAAGAGCGCTACG
>JAZSHG010000189.1:0-7704 GCA_045533135.1 Acutalibacteraceae bacterium | reverse complement strand
GAACAGCTCGCTAAGCTCTATGCCCACCCCAAAGCGGTAGCGATTGGTGAGATCGGGCTTGACTATCACTACGATGACGCCTGCCCTCGCCCACAGCAACAGGCGGTATATGAAGCACAGGTGGCGCTCGCGTGCGCGTTGGACGCGCCCGTCATTATCCACGACCGCGAGGCGCACGAGGACACACTGTCCATTCTGCGCCGTTATCGCCCCACCGGCGTGGTACACTGTTTTTCGGGCAGCGTTGAAATGATGCGTGAGGTGACAAAGCTGGGGCTGTTTATCGGGCTTGGCGGCGCGGTCACCTTCAAAAACGCGCGCAAAGCGGTGGAGGTGGCGGCCGAGGTGCCGCTGTCGCAGTTGGTACTGGAAACCGACGCGCCCTATATGGCGCCCGTGCCGTTGCGCGGCAAGCGGTGCCATTCTGGTATGATTCTCAACACTGCTTCCTGCATTGCACAGATACGCGGCATATCTATTGGCGAACTGCTACGCATCACCGCGGAAAATGCCCACAGGCTATATCGACTGCCCTTGGAAGTGTTTCCCGACGAAAAAACACCGCTTTCCCCTTGACGGCGGCGGCGCGTTTGTGTACAATAGACTTACATTGATGAGAAAAGAGGCCGAAAACCATGACTGATCCGATCATCCCTACCGATAATCAAGAAGCCGAAGACATGGCTGTGAACGTTGTGTCTGTGGTGGACGACAACGGTGTTGAACACGAATTTGAGATACTTGACGAGCTCGAAGACGGTGAAAACTACTATCTTGCCCTTCTGCCCAGCTATGACGATCCGTCCGAGCTGTTGGAAAACGACGGCGAACTGATCATTTTACAGGTTGTGCAAGAGGATGGCAAGGATATGCTCGCCCCCATTTTGGATGACGATGAGTATGATCGCATCGCGAGCATTTTTGAGGAGCGACTCGCAGAGTATTACGAGATCGAGGCTATTGAGCCCGAAGAAAACTGATCTTTCCCCTGCCTGATGCGCGGACTGTCACCCATAACCCTACTACATTTGGAATACGGGAGCCTCGGCTCCGACAGCGGATTGCAGACCTCCCCGTTTAACGGGACGAAGGGAGCGCGAACCTGTTGGGCGGCACCCACCTGCTTCGTTTAGTAGCAGGTTATCCAGGTGACAATACGGTCAGGCGGGGCTTCTTTTTTGCCAAAACGCATAATAAAAACGCCGAAAGCGGTTGCTTTCGGCGTTTTTTGTTGTTCCTTATTTTAAGAAGCCCGACACGATCTGTTCCTCAGCCTGTTGTTCGGTGAGGCCAAGCGTCATCAGCTTGATAAGCTGTTCGCCTGCAATTTTGCCGATGGCGGCTTCGTGAATCAGTGAGGCATCGATATGGTTGGCGGTCACCTCGGGAATCGCGCTGACACTGGCATTATCCATAATGATGGCGTCGCACTCCGAGTGGCCGTTGCAAGCGGCGTTGCCGTTGATACGGGAGAAGAACACCTGACGTGAATTCTCACGCGCCACCGAGCGAGAGATGAGGTTGGCACTGCAACCCTCACCATCCATATCCACCGTGAAGTGGGTATTGGCGACCTGCTTGCCGTGGGTCATCAGCTTCTCCTTGATAATCAGCGTAGCCCCTGCCGCCAAACGCGCATCCGTACGGCGGTCGGTGGAATCGACACCCTTGATTTGGGTGGTTTCCATCTCCATGAAGCTACCCTCTTCCATATGGATGACAGTGGTAGGGTTCATAATACGCTCGCCATTGCCATCGCCGTCGCCATAGTGTTTTTCCACATAGCGCACCTTGGCGTTTTTGCCGATAAAGAAGCTGTGGATACCGCTGTGCTCCGAAGCCTCGTCACCGGCGTTATGGATACCGCAACCTGCCACAATGGTGACATCGGCATCATCGCCGATGAAGAAGTCGTTATACACCGATTCTTTCAGCCCCGATTGGCTGAGAATCACAGGGATATGCACGCTCTCGCGGCGTGTGCCTGCCTTGATGCGAATATCGATGCCCGGCTTGTCCGTTTTGGTTTCGATCTGAATATTGGCGGTGGAGCGACGTCCGTCCGACGCGCCGTTTTTGCGGATATTATAGGCGCCCTCCGGCACCTCGTGCAGGTCGGCAACTTGCGCCAACAGTTGTTTTTCAATAGCGTCCATTTGCCGCACCTCCTTACAGCTTATCGGTCAGCACCGAGCAGGTCGACGGGCCGCCCATCACTTGGGGCATCACTTCGTCACGCGTGCCGTCCGCTTGAATATGGCCGTCCGCCAGCACCAAAATGCGGTCGGCGATGTTGAGAATGCGCTCCTGGTGGGAGATAATGAGAATGGTGCCGTTGATCTGCCGGTGCATTTTTTCAAACACCTGAATCAGGTTGCCAAAGCTCCACAGGTCAATACCGGCCTCAGGCTCGTCAAACAGCGACAGCTTTGTGCCGCGCGCCAAGATCATCGCAATCTCGATGCGTTTGAGCTCGCCGCCGGAGAGACTGGCGTTGACCTCGCGACCGATATAGTCGCGTGCGCACAGTCCCACTTCGGAGAGATAATTGCAGGCGTCGGCAACGCTGATATCTCTGCCTGCCGCCAGCGTGATGAGATCACGTACGGTGATGCCTTTGAAGCGCACGGGCTGTTGGAAGGCAAAGCTGATACCCTTTTGGGCGCGTTCGGTAATGGACAGGTCGGTGATATCCTCTCCATCCAGCAAAATGCGACCTGATGTGGGTTTGATAATGACTGCCACCAGCTTTGCCAGGGTGGATTTACCGCCGCCGTTGGGGCCCGTGACAGCAACAAAGCCTTCATCTATACGCAGGCTGATATCCGACAAAATCTCTTTGTCGGTATCGTCCTGTTGCACTTGATATGTGACGTGTTGTAATTCCAGCATAAAGCGACCTCCAAGGTATGTCTTTCGACGCTTTTCCAAGGTTTCAGTATACCAATTTTTTCAATGATTGTCAATCGTATTCTGTGTTCATCGTGTGGGAACTATTCCCTACGCCCATAGCAAAAGACCGCCTGCACGCTTTTGCTTGCAGACGGTCTTTCTTGTGTCATTTTTAGGAAGCGCGGATTTTGTCCAATCGATCGAGCAACATTTTGAGCGGTGTGTATAGCAAAAGCACCATCGCAAAGTTGCCGATGCAGTGGGTGATATCAAAGGACAAGCCTGCCACCAGATAGGCAATACCACCGCCGATACCTGCTGTGAAGAAATAGGGAATCGAGCAAAGTGCACCGAACAGCAGGCCATATATTGCCGCCGCCACTGCCCAAAACAAAAAGTGTGAAAAGCGGCGAAGGGCGATAACCAGCAGTACCCATATCGTCCACACATACAGATAGGCAATAAACCACATATGTACGCCGTACAAAAAGCCTTCCACCAGTACAAAGGCATAGACAGGTAACAATGCCTTGAACCGATACCGCTCCGCCAGCAGAAGCAGGAGCAGGGTGACAGGCTCGATATTGGGCAGAAAAGACATCGCTTCCTTACCGATGATGAGCAGGGCCGTGAACATACCGAGCACGGTCAGCTCACGCAACTTAATACGAGAATCCATTGGTGTAGACTGCTGCAAAATGATCACCGTCCGCAATCGGTTGATCATTCATACCAACCGCGCAGGAAACACCGTCTTTTTGGATGTTCCACCAAGCCTCATTGTTTTCCCACAAGGCTTCTACACCGTTGATGGTGGTGTACATGCCACTGAGAGACTTTTCTTCCACAATGCCTTCTTCCACCAATGCATCCGCTAAATAGAGCGCATCGGTTTGGATGATAAATGTTTTGGTGCCGTCGGCAGTAACGACATCAAAGGTGATGGTCTTGCCGCCATCGTTGCTTGAACCGTCATCAGGTTCGCCTTCGGCGTTGGTACCTACAGTGGGCTTGCCACCGTCGGTATCGTCATTGTCGGGAGCTTTGACAAAGTTGTTGTAAAGCAACACGGCGCCCACAACCAACACAGCCAGCACGCACACAGCGGCAACGATGGAGAGAATACTTTTTTTGTTCATAAAAAAACCCCTTTTCTTGTGATATAACCGCCACAAGCGGTCGACACAAAAAAGGGATATGGAAAAGACACCGACCGCGTTCTGCCCCACAGCCGATGCTTTTGCACATATTGCCAATGACTCGTGGCTTTTGTGCCGTCCCCTGCAAAGGAAGTCTTCCGACTGCCCGCTCAAACGCTGTTGTCGCCTTCCCAGAAGTTGCCTCCCAGTGACATTATGACAACGGCTCGCGGCTCACGGCGACGAGTTCGTGGGGGAATCGCACCCCGCTTCCTTGTTCTTCACAGGTCTTGTGCAGTTTTGTCCATCATATCACGCGCAAAAACGGTTGTCAAGACGGGGTTTTGAGCACTTCCCAAATATCCGTGATGCTGTCGCAGGTATAGGTGGGTTTTTGCTCACTTGCCGCCCACACCTCACGCGTGGTCTCGCCGCTAAACACCAACACAGTATCAATGCCGGCGTTGATGCCGCAGGCAATATCGGTATAGATGCGGTCGCCGATGAGCACAGTGTCCGCTTTATCCACGCCGCATTTTTGCATGGCCAACAGCGCCATCGCCGGCTCGGGCTTGCCGATAAAGAAGGGGCGTTTGCCCGTTGCATTAAAAATCATCTCGCTGACCGAGCCGCAATCGGGCACGTAGCCGTATTCGGTAGGACAGACGAGGTCGGGGTTGGTCGCCATATAGGGAATGTCCTTGTTGAGCAGGATGCAAGCGTCCTCCAGTTTTTGGAAGGTAATTTCGGTGTCAAAACCCATGAGCAGGCCGTCGACGTCATCTTCCACGCGGTCTGTGACGGGGAATCCCGCCGCCGTCAGTTGCTCACGTAACGAAGCGGTGCCCAGCACATAGAGCTTGTTGCCGCGATAATGCTCGCGCAACCATACGCACGCGGCATCTGCCGAGGTGAAGAAATCGTCCTTGTCGGCGGCAATGCCAAGACGGCACAATTTGTCCACATAGGCGTTAACGCTTTTGGAGGAGTTATTGGTCAAAAACAGATAGCGGCCGCCATTTTCTTTGATCTGTGCCAAAAAATCCAGGCAGTGTGCAAACAACTGCTCACCCAAATACAGCGTACCGTCCATATCCAACAGGAATAACTTTTTGTTTTTCAAGCCATTCACGGAAAAACCACCCCTTCTGTTCTCACAGTATAACACATTCTGTCTGCTCTCACAACTACATTAGCAATATTTCTCTTTGAAAAAGCAATTTTTGTCCAAAATATGCATTGCAAAGCCACAAAAAGTCGTGTATGCTTATATTGAACAAACCGCACAAAAAATTAAGTGGTTTAGGAGGAAAAATTATGAAAAAATTGCGTGTAGGTATTATTGGCTGTGGCGGTATCGCCAATGGCAAACACATGCCCGCCCTCAAAGGTCAAGCGGCGCTTGCCGAGATGGTCGCTTTTTGCGATATCATCCCCGAGCGTGCCGAACAGGCCGCCAAAGATTACGGTACTCCTGATGCCAAGGTATATGTCGATTACAAAGAATTGCTCAAGGACAAAACGATTGATGTCGTGCACGTCTGCACCCCCAACCGCTCGCACTGCGAGATCACTGTGGCGGCTTTGGAGGCCGATAAGCACGTAATGTGCGAAAAACCGATGGCAAAAACGGTGGCGGATGCCGAAAAAATGCTGGAAGCCGCCAAGCGCACGGGCAAAAAGCTCACCATCGGCTATCAAAACCGCTTCCGCCCTGACAGCCTGCTGCTC
Source organism: Acutalibacteraceae bacterium (assembly GCA_045533135.1). Lineage (GTDB taxonomy): Bacteria > Bacillota > Clostridia > Oscillospirales > Acutalibacteraceae > HGM12789. Next base: position 1,942 of record JAZSHG010000189.1, on the reverse strand, counting down.
AAATCCATCGTTGAAAAAGGCGATCTGGGTGATATCTACGCGGCCAAAGCCAACGCCATTCGCCGCCGTGCAGTGCCGACGTGGGGCGTGTTTCTTAATGAATTTGAACAGGGTGGCGGCCCGCTGATCGACATCGGCACCCACGCTCTTGACCTGACGCTGTGGACGATGGACAACTATAAACCCAAGATGGTGGTCGGCCAGACCTTCCACAAGCTTGCCGATCAAAAGAACACGGGCAACATCTGGGGCGATTGGGACTGCGAGAAATTCACCGTAGAGGATTCCGCTTTTGGCTTTATCCGTATGGAAAACGGCGCGATCATTGAGCTGGAGTCCAGCTGGGCGCTCAACACGCGCCGCGTAGAAGAAGCTACCACCACTCTGTGCGGCACCAAAGCCGGCGCGGATATGCACGATGGTCTGTGGATCAACCGCATCGAATGGGGCAAGCAGGTGGAGATCAGACCGAATCTTACCGCAGGCGGCGTGGATTTCTATGACGGTGATGCCAATGGCAGTGCCGCCGATATTGAGTGCCACCAGTGGCTCAAAGCGGTCATCAACGATACCGATCCTGTCGTTCTGCCCGAGCAGGCGCTGACCGTTACCCGCATTTTGGAGGCTATCTACACCTCTGCCAAGACGGGCGAGCCTGTATTTTTTGACTAATGAAAGTTAGAAAGGAAGATCTACTATGAAACTGGGTGTTTTGACCGTTCCTCTGCAAGGTATGCCTGCTGAAGAAGCGTTTGCGTATTTGAGCAGCTTGGGCGTTACCTCTGTAGAATTGGGTACGGGTGGCTATACAAATAAAAACCACTGTGATCCCGATATTTTGCTGGCAGATGAAAGCAAGATCGATGCGCTTAAAGCGGCACTTGAAAAATACAATCTGACCATCAGCGCGCTGTCCTGCCACGGCAATCCCATCCACCCCAATAAGGAGATCGCCGCCGGTTATCACAAAGCGTTTGTGGACAGCTGTAAGCTGGCGCAAAAGCTGGGTGTCGACACCATTATCACCTTCTCCGGATGCCCCGGTGACAGCCCCGATGCCAAATATCCCAACTGGGTGACCTGCGCATGGCCGTCGGATTACGGCGAGGTGCTCAACTGGCAATGGAATGAGGTGCTCATCCCCTATTGGAAAGAAGCGGTCAAGATTGCCGCTTCCTACGGTGTCAAATATATCGCTTTTGAGATGCATCCCGGCTTTTGCGTGTATAACCCGGCCTCCCTGCTACGCTTGCGTGAGGCGGTCAGTCCCATGCTGGGCGCAAACTTTGACCCAAGCCATCTGATTTGGCAAGGCATGGATCCTGTCGTGGCACTCAAGGAACTCAAAGGTGCTGTATATCATTTCCACGCCAAGGACACTTATGTTGACCCCTACAACAAGGCCAAAAACGGTGTGCTGGATACCGGCTCCTATGGCTCTTTGCTTGATCGCAGCTGGAGCTTCCGTACGGTCGGCTATGGCTCGGATCTGGAAACCTGGAAAGATATGATGGCCACCCTGCGTCTTATTGATTATGACGGTGCAGTGAGCATTGAACACGAAGATGGCTTGATGTCCGTCAAAGAGGGGCTGGAAAAGGCTATTGCCTTTATGAAGGACGTCATCATCACCGAACAGCCTGCTGATATGTGGTGGGCATAAAGGAGCATCTATGATTCGTGTAACAATTTGGAACGAGAATAAACACGAAAAAGAGCTTCCTGCGATGCAGGCGATCTATCCGCGCGGCTTGCACGGCGTATTGCAAGAGATCTTGTCGGTTGATGACGATTTAGAGATCCGCATTGCCACACAGGATATGCCTGCATGTGGGCTGCCGGATGAGGTGCTTGACACCACCGACGTGCTGATTTGGTGGGGACACTGTGACCATCACAACGTACCTGACGAGAAGTCGGAGGCCAAGCGGTCTTAGGAAGA
>JAZSHG010000206.1:0-6784 GCA_045533135.1 Acutalibacteraceae bacterium | reverse complement strand
CAGATGAGCAACAACAACATACAGGCTGTAGTTACCACGTTATACACAATTGTGAGGCCTGTGGACATTTCAGAATAGATGGCCTGGCGTTTGATCGGCGCCGTTGTCGTGGTGGTCGTCGGCACAGTGGTCGAGTCGGTTACGGACGCATCCGAAGAGGCATCCGTGGAAACCGTACTTTCCGTGGAAGCGGTAGCATCCGTGGAGCTTGCGGTACCCGTGGAGCCGGTCGTACCCGTTGTGGCAGTTGTATCCGATGTAGCGGTCGTAGAGGTATCGGAATAGTACTTGGTTTCGACACACACCCACTTGGTAGTACCGTTTTCCGTCACCTGCTCATATACCTCTTCACCGATGACCGATGTACCAAGACTGGTAAATATCATTGTCAGGGAGAAATACACAAAAGCGCCCAAAACACCGGCAACAATCATCTTGCCAAATATTTTTCCTGCGCTTTTTAACATACGCTCTTTCACATTGATGGCCTTTTTGCCCATTTTTTCCTCTCCTTTGCGGCACTATACATCTATCTTATCACGATTCCTATTTTTTGGCAATGCACAAATACGTAAATCTTCTGTAAATTATGCAACAGCGCTGTCAAAAAGACCGTTACTTGCACAATTTGTACAAGCAACGGTCTTTTCCTTATTCTGTGGTCGCTCTCTCAAATGTAAAGGAGTCTTCCTTTACATCAACCGTAATTGTCTCGCCTGCGCTAAACAAACCGCCAAGCAGCTTCTCCGCCAGTGCATCCTCAAGTTGTGCCTGGATGGCGCGGCGCAACGGACGCGCGCCATAGATGGGATCGAACCCTGCCTTAGCCAGTTTTTCCACCGCCGCATCGGTGACCTTAAGACCGATGTCCATATCAGAAAGACGCTTGTGCAAACCGCTAAGCATACGCCGTGCGATCTCTGCAATATCCTCCTGCCCCAGCTGACGGAACACGATAATATCGTCAACACGGTTCAAAAACTCAGGCCGAAACGCTTTTTTAAGCTCATCCATCACATCTTCACGGATGCGTGTTTGGTCGCTAAGCACGGCGGCCGTATCCGCGCCAAAGCCAGGCGCCTTGCGCTCGGTAATACGCCGTGCGCCAATATTGGAGGTCATAATGATCACGGTGTTTTTGAAATCTACGCGGCGGCCTTGCGCATCGGTCAATATGCCATCCTCCAAGATTTGGAGTAGCATATTGAACACATCGGGGTGCGCCTTTTCGATCTCATCGAACAACACCACTGTATACGGCTTGCGGCGTATTTTCTCGGTGTGCTGGCCTCCCTCAACATAGCCGACATATCCCGGAGGCGAACCTACCAAGCGTGACACGGTATGCTTTTCCATATATTCCGACATATCCAAACGGATCATCGCGTTTTCATCACCGAACATCGCCTCTGCTAAGGTCTTGCACAGCTCGGTCTTACCGACACCTGTGGGGCCCAGGAACAAGAAGGAACCGATAGGGCGTTTGGGATCTTTAAGTCCCACGCGTCCACGACGTATCGCCTTTGCCACCGCCGTGACCGCCTCGTCCTGCCCCACAATACGGCGGTGCAGTTCCTCCTCCAAGCGCAACAGGCGTGCGCCTTCCTCTTCGGTCAACTGCGCCACAGGCACACCTGTCCAGCCGGACACGATCTGTGCCACACACTCAGCGGTCACTTCACCGCTGACACCTGCATTTTCCTCTTCCCAGCGCGCTTTGGCGGCGGCAAGTTCTTCTTGCAGTTGCTTCTCCGTATCACGCAGTTGCGCAGCACGTTCAAAATCCTGCTCGTTGATTGCCGCTTTTTTCTCCTCGGCAAGCTGTTTGAGTTGTTGCTCGGTATCCTTGATATCCGGCGGAGCTGTAAAGGCCTTTAGCCTTACACGCGATGCCGCTTCATCAATAAGGTCAATGGCTTTGTCGGGCAGATAGCGATCGGAAATATAGCGCACTGATAGCTTTACTGCCGCATCCAATGCCTCATCGGTGATCTTTACCTTGTGGTGCGCCTCGTATTTATCACGCAAGCCGCGCATGATTTGTTGCGCCTCATCCACAGAAGGCTCGCCGACGACCACAGGTTGGAAACGTCGTTCCAGCGCGGCATCCTTTTCAATATGCTTGCGATATTCGTCCAGCGTAGTCGCACCCACGATCTGCAACTCACCGCGCGCCAACGAGGGCTTGAGAATGTTGGCGGCATCCACCGCTCCCTCGGCCGCACCGGCACCGATAATGGTGTGGATCTCATCGATAAACAGGATCGTATTTTGTGCCTTCATCACTTCTTCGATGGCATTTTTGATACGCTCCTCAAAATCACCACGGTATTTGGTGCCTGCCACCATGCCCGTGAGGTCAAGGGTGACCACACGCTTATCTGCCAGCAGTTCGGGCACTTCCCCATTGACGATTTTTTGCGCCAATCCTTCGGCAATAGCCGTCTTGCCAACACCGGGCTCACCAATCAGGCAAGGATTATTCTTGGTACGTCGAGACAGAATTTGAATCACCCGCTCAATCTCTTTCACGCGGCCGATAACCGGGTCAATTTTTCCTTCGCGCGCCATTTGCGTCAGGTCACGTCCAAACTGATCTAATGTCGGAGTCTGGCTGTTTCCTTTGCGCGGCGCCTGCTGCGTACCGCGCGGAGCGGCCGCAGAGGTTTCACCGGGTTGGGTACCTACCGCCTCACCGATACTCTCCACAATATCCTCGCGCCGCGCACCTGCGGCTTCTAAAAGCCGCATGGCCACGCTGTCGGTATCACGCATTACCGCCAGCAAAACATGCTCGGTGCCTACATAGCCCGTTTTCATATACGCCGCCTCTGCTACCGCCAGCTCCAAAGCTTTTTTGGCGCGAGGCGTCAAATCGGCAGGCGACAAATGGGTGGGCGTTCCCTCTGATTCCGCTTGGCGGATCCATTGCTCATAGTCGGTAGCGGTGACACCCTGTTCCGTGAGCACAGTAGCCGCCACCCCTGTCCCCTCTTTCAAAAGGCCCAAAACGATGTGTTCGGTACCCACATAGGTGTGTCCCATCGCCTGTGCCGCCTCAATTGCGGCATTCAGGGCGGTGTTTGCTTTGTCTGTAAAACCCTTAAAACGATACATCGTCGTTCCTCCTTCTTATTTTATACATATCATTACTCTGCCAACCGTCCACGCACAGTTGTTGCGCGCGCGGTATCGCGCTCAACAGGTGTCAATTCCTGCCGCGCCAGCATCATCATTGTTGCCGGCTGGGTATCGTTGATGAGGGCGTTGAGGTCATCGCCTGTAAAGGCAACGCCCTTTAACGCCTCGGTCGAAAGCCCCACACGCAAACACGAGGTTAGCTCTAATAATTCTTGGTGCGATAATGAGCGCGCATACCGTAAAATACCCAACGCACGCCAAATATTATCCTGATAGCGCGTATCCTGTGCCAACTTTTGGCGTGCGGCACGTTCTTCACGCACAATTTGCATTGCAAAATTTTGCAGGTTGTCCATAGCTTCCTGCTCGGTGATACCAAGTGTCACCTGGTTGGACAGCTGATAAATATGTCCCTCCGAGCGACTGCCTTCACCGTAACAGCCGCGAATGGTCAGCCCCAACTTTGAGACCGTGTTTGCCAACTGGCGTATAGCGCCGTTTTCCTCCAAGGCCGGCAGATGCAACATCAAAGATGCTCGCATACCGTTGCCTAAATTGGTGGGACACTGCGTCAAATATCCCAAACGGTCATCAAACGCAAAATGCAGCTGCTCGTCCAGCTGAGTATCCAGCTCATCTGCGGCGGCAAATGCCTCTGTCAGTTGCAGACCGGGGCGCATAATCTGCAGGCGCAGATGATCCTCCTCGCACAGCATGATGCTGACGCTTTCGTCATCCGACAACACCACAGCCGTGCCATCCGCACAGCGTGAAAAATCGGGGCTGATGAGGTGGCGTTCCACCATAGACAGTGCATCAATACGCTGGGTGTTGCACAGTTCGAGCAATGTAAGTTTGGGGCTTTGCGGCAGAGCCGCGCGCACCTTTTGCACAACGCTCTCCTTTTGTTCTGCCGTCATATAGGCAGGAAACGGCAATCCGTTGAGGTTGCGTGCCAAACGGATACGGGTACTGAGCACCACGTCCCCTTCGGGGCCCGAAAGACGATACCATTTATCGGTTTTGCTCATTTGAGTCCCTCCTGTTCACGAATGCGGTCACGCAAAACGGCACAGGTTTCATATTCCTGTTTTTCGATAGCTTCCGCCAACTGCTTTTTAAGGCTTTCCAGCTCTCGCTCGCGTTTTGCAGCTTCTGTGCCGGCCTGCGGCAGTTTACCTGTATGACGGGTCTTGCCGTGCAGACGGCGAATGGTAGGTAACAGGCGATCATAAAAGGTGGTGTAGCATTGTGGACACCCCATTTTACCACTGCGAGAGATCTCACCAAAGGTGTGGCCGCAGCACTCACACCGTATTGGGTCGGTTACCGACCGTAAAGACGGTTCTGCGAACAAATTGCCCCAAAGGGTAGGCATTTCGGCACCAAAATCGTTCCAGACAGATCCCCAGCCGGTCTGCGCCGCGCAGGCGGCGCACAGGTGCTGTTCGGTCGTCTGTCCGTTGATCGTACGTTTGAGATATGTCGTCGCCGGATTGGCTTTGCATTTTTCGCACAGCATATATGCTCACTCCTTTTTCAAGTGCATGGTCGTCAACAGTTGTTTCATCATGGTCGCGCGCAAGCGTTCACGATATTCCACAGGCACATCTACATAAGCACGTTCAGAAAGGGCCGAAGCCAACAGCCGCCCGTCAAAAGCGGTGATTACGCCTTGATATACCAGGTTTTCTAAAATAGCCGCTGCCGTTGCGGTGGACAGGGTGTCGCCGATCGCGTTGACAGTATGCATCAGCGGCGTTATGGTGGGTTTGAGTTCCACACGGCTGATACGAATATAACCGCCGCCTCCTCGTCGGCTTTCCACCACATACCCCTGCTCAGGTGTAAAACGTGAGGTTAACACGTAGTTGATCTGACTTGGCACACACCCCAACTGTTCCGCCAAGGTGTTACGCTGTAATTCTGTTGAGCCATTTTGCTCCAGCATATTCAGTATATACGCGGTTATGGCATCGCTCATACGCATACCCATCGCCACCTTCCTTTGACCTTTATTGACCTTCAAATATAGTATATCCAAAAATCAGGGAAAGTCAAAGTCAAGAAAGGTCAAAATATATTTAATGTTGGAATTTTTGCGCAATTATCACTTGTTTCCTCCCGATTTCTCCTATTTTCTTTGTTTTTTGAAGTTTGTTGTTTTGGCGGATGTAACCACTTTTTGCCAAAGGGCATAGAATATAATGTAAGCAACGAAAGGAGGCGAAACAAAAATGTGTCTGCGTAACCTGTTTAACGGCAACGATTGCACCTGGATCCTGTTTATCATCATTCTCATCCTCTTGGTGGACGATGAGTGCTGTGACAACAATGTCACCACCTCCAACTGTGGCTGTGGCTGCTGCTAATTTCTAACACCCAAACAAAGACCGTCGGAAACATCCGACGGTCTTTTCGCATTATGAAATTTTCAGTTGCAACCGGAATTTATCCGAAATCATGGCAATAAACTCACTGTTGGTGGGTTTTCCGCGACTACTGTGGATGGTATAGCCGAAATAGGCATTAAGCACATCTACATCTCCCCTGTCCCACGCCACCTCGATTGCGTGGCGTATGGCGCGTTCCACACGCGAGGAGGTTGTCCCATGCTTCTTCGCCACCGACGGATACAGCCGTTTGGTAACCGCATTGATGATATCGTCATCCTCAATGGCCATCAAAATCGCGTCACGCAGATATTGATACCCTTTGATATGGGCAGGAACACCGATCTGGTGGATAATATCGGTCACGCGGATCTCCAATGTGTTGACGTTACCACTTGTCGGCAACGGCGTTTCGCCGTGGCGACGACACAAAGAGCGGATACGTTGACAAAGCTCCTGCGCATCAAAAGGTTTGAGCAGATAGTAATCGGCACCTGCCAGCATCACCTCGCGTTCCAGATTGGCGTTGTCAAAGCTGGACATCACCAAAAAGCGCGGTTTGGGCTCGATGTGACTTTGCTTGATGGCGTTGAGCACGCCAAGCGCATCTGTCTGCGGCATAAACAGATCCATCAGCACTACGTCAGGACGATGCTGTTGGATCGCCTGGATCACCAGACGCCCATTCTTTTCGATCGGCTGTATGTCCATGCCACACTCGCGCATTGCCTTTCCATACGTGGTCAATACCTGCTCGCTGTTGTCTGCAAAAAGCACTTTAATTTTACTGTTTTCCATGTTTTATCCCCTTATCTCTTTTGGAATGCAGTTTGATTTTACCATTTATTCCCATATTTTGCAATAGTTTGCCAGTTAATTTTTTGAAGGGGTGTGAAAAAGCCAGCGCAAAAATGATGATTTTCGGCTATTTCCCCTGTCAAATCAAAAGGTTTCGACCTTGTTCGACAGGCTTTGCAACAGATTTTCAGCGGTTTTGACCAAAAACCTTACACAAATTTCAGCATCCAAAAAAGCGGAAAACCCCTGACCAAAAAATTGGTCAGGGGTTTTCATTTGTCAGTTTTGGTTCAAAACTCGCGTTTTGCCGCTTCTAGTGCCGCGGCAATGACAGCATCCATATCATAATAGGCGTATTCACCCAGTCTGCCGCCAAACAGCACCTTAGACGTTTGGTCTGCCAGCTGTTTATAGGCTTGATAGAGCGCGGTATTCTCGCTGTCATTGACAGG
>JAZSHG010000230.1:0-10111 GCA_045533135.1 Acutalibacteraceae bacterium | reverse complement strand
ACGGGCGATATCGGCCGTCTTATCTTTGGAGTTGTTATCATACACGTATATTTTAGCCTCGGGCAAAGCTTCGTGCCATTCTTTTACAACGTTTGCAATGGTCAATGCCTCGTTATAGCAGGGGATTAAAACAGCAATTTTGTCCATATCTTGCGCCTCCTCAAAACAATATTCGATTCAATGATATATGTCTGTAAAACACAAAAAAGTTGGCAAGCAAACCATTTTTTTAATGATCATAGGTTCATTATACATATTCCTTAGCAATTGTACAAGGAAAATATTTTTAAATCACTTGACAAAATACAAAAATATAGTATAATATCGCTTGTGCCGTCAAATTGACGATTTGGGCCTTTAGCTCAGTTGGTTAGAGCCACCGGCTCATAACCGGTCGGTCCCGGGTTCGAGTCCCTGAAGGCCCACCAACGCGGTGGCATGGGACTTCCCCACCACCGCACACATAGGGGCATAGCTCAGTTGGTAGAGCAGCGGTCTCCAAAACCGCGTGCCGAGGGTTCGAGCCCTTCTGCCCCTGCCATAAAGAATCCCGAGGATCCTTAGTTTAGGATTCTCGGGATTCTTATCTATTTATAGGGTGTCAAAATCTTGATAAGAAGATTTCTCTTGATTTTCCTCATCAAAAATGATACAATGTCTGTGCGACGCAACTTCATATGTGTTTTTACGTGGGACGTGCATTTTTTCAGGTGTGTGGTTTCGACGGCACACCTTTTTACTTTTAGGAGGATAAATATGATGAAACGATTTTTAACGCTACTCATGGTACTGTCGATGATTTTTGCTCTTGCCGCTTGCGGCGAGGATGATAAGATCAATTCCTCTGGCAAAAAGAGTACAACAGCAAAAAGCACTACAACGACAACCAACAGAAGTGACACTAACGATCCTTTAGTATCGAGAAACAAGATTTTCACCAATGGTCTGGATATTGAGTTGTATTTTGCGGCACAGCCTGATTACGGCACTTCTCTGGATTGGGATAAGGTTGATGCCAATACCCAGATTTTTGATAAGGACACCCTGTGGGAGCTTGGTCATATCGAAGTAGCTTACCTATGGGCAAAAAATGTTGGCACTACAGCGTTAGAGTTTGATCTTGAGATTAACATTGTTGATGAAACCACCAGCGTCAATGTATTCGGTAACTATTTAAAACTTTCCAATTACTTGAAGGCAAAGCTCGTACCGATTGACGCAGAAACCCCCACGGCTTTTGCTTCTCGTTCTGACGCACTTTTTGCTGTCTCCACCGGCCACAGTCTTACAGAATGTACCGACACCGATATTCTTCATACGGACGAATCAAAAGCTTATGCCTTCATCGTCTATTTGCCCGAAGAAGTCGGCAATGAGGCTAACTATCAAAAGGATAAACCCGTTCCCGTCATTGATTTGGGTTTAGAATTATTGGCTTCGGCATCTGAGCAGAATATAGTATTGTACACAGCCAAACAACCTGACTATAACGAAAATCTTGATTGGGCCGTTTTCAACACTGATACCAACATCTTTGATAATGGCGTGCTTTGGGAGCCCGGTCATGTCGAAGTCGCCTATTTTTGGTTAAAAAACGATACTCATTTAGATTTTAACTACGCATTAGAAATTGGAGTTTTGAATGAAATCACCAGTATCAATGTATTTGGCGAACCCTTTGCATTATCCGATTATTTAAAAGCGCAGCTCATTGAACTTGACAACGCCGAAGCTTTTTCCGACCGGCGTGATGCCAAAAATGCCGTCACAGCAAAACATGGACTCACCACGTACAAAGACACAGACAGTTTGTGCGCCGGTGAGGATAGAGCTTTTGCCTTAATTGTTTATCTGCCCGAAGAAGTTGGCAACGAAGCGAACTACAAAAGGGGCGCTCCTGTACCAGAGATTAACATGTATTTGAACTTATCCACAACACGTATTTCTTAATTATAGCCATTCTATTACCCCTACTTTAAAAAGGCAAGGACAATCATTGTCCTTGCCTTTTTTGTAAAAAAGAGGTTCTCTGTGTATTTCTACTTTATTTCAAATGCTCCTATTATTTTTAACCTAAAATTTAATAATTTCGCCAACTTTTCTTCATCTTCTTGTCATATACAGTCAGATGTGATATAATTATTATGTATATAATTTTTGGCCATTTTGAGGAGGCGCAAGATATGGATAAAATTGCTGTTTTGATCCCCTGCTATAACGAGGCATTGACTATTGCAAACGTTGTAAAAGAATGGCACGAAGCTTTGCCCGAGGCTAAAATATACGTGTATGATAACAACTCCAAAGATAAGACGGCCGATATCGCCCGTGAAGCAGGGGCCATCGTCCGCCACGAATATAAACAAGGAAAAGGCAATGTTATCCGCCGTATGTTCCGGGAAATTGATGCCGAGGCCTATGTGATGGTGGATGGTGACGATACCTACTCGGCCTCGCGCGCCCGCGAAATGGTGGATCTCGTACTATTTAAGCAGGCTGATATGGTTGTCGGTGACCGACTTTCGTCCACCTATTTCACGGAAAACAAGCGCAGATTCCACAATTTCGGCAACTCTATCGTCAAAAAGAGCATCAACCTACTTTTTAAGTCTAATATCAAAGATGTTATGACAGGGTGTCGCGCATTTAGCTTTGAGTTTGTCAAGCCCTTCCCTGTACTTTCTACCGGTTTTGTGATTGTAACAGAGATGAGCATTCATGCCCTGGACAAAAATATGAATATCGAGAATGTTGTCATCGACTATCGTGACCGCCCGGAGGGGAGCGAGTCTAAGCTCAATACCTATTTAGACGGATTTAAAGTGATTTTTACCATTTTTCGCTTATTCCGCATCTATAAGCCCTACGCATTCTTTGGGTTTTTCTCGCTGATCTTGTTGTTACTGGCAGTAATATTCTTCATTCCCATTTTGATAACCTATTTAAAAACAGGACTCGTCCCCGACTTCCCCACACTGATTGTTTGTGGATTTGCGGCCATTGCAGCCTTAATATCTTTCTTTTCCGGATTACAACTGCAAAACTTTGTACAAAAAGATAAACGCGACTTTGAGATAGAACGTATCAAAACCAATGGGCGTTTTCGTGAAATGTTACACAGTCAGGAGAAAGAGCAATGAGTGGTAAGCAGATTTTAAGTAATCTCAAGAAGATTTCCGTTGCGCAATACTTTCAAATTGCATGGTTTCTAACAGCACTGGTCCTGTTTTTGCTTGTGGATACAGGCGCTTGGCACGTTATCATTGGCAGTGTGTGGGGAGTCGTATCATTAGGCGTTGCCTGCCGCTCCAGTTCTCCTCTGCACAGCCTTGTGGCAGCACCGCTCAACTGGCGCAAGGGCGTGGTCGCCGCTTTGGTAGCGATTCTGGTGGCCGCTGCCTGCATCTCTCCTATGGGCGATCTCTCACTCTGGAACGGCGAAGATCCCGGCCACAGAAATCAATATGAACTGATGGCAGAATCCATTTTGGATGGAAAGCTATATATTGAATACGGCGATGAAGAGGGCTTATCGGCATTGGAGAATCCGTATGATCCCGATGCACGAAATGAAGCCGGAATTTCTTATCAATGGGATCATGCGTTCTATGACGGCCACTACTATATGTACTTCGGTGTTGCACCAGTATTTTTGGCATTTTTACCATACCGCGTTGTCACAGGCGAGCCGCTCACAACCTATCATGCGACGCAGGCATTTGTCGTAGTATTTGTACTTGGCATTTTTGCACTTTTATATCTACTGTCTAAGCTGTTCTTTAAGAAATTACCCTTTGCCGTATATTTGGCTTTATCCACAGCTTTCTCAGTTATGAGTGTATGGTACAGTACCGCAGAACCTGCGCTGTATTGTACGGCCATCACCGCGGCAATTGCTTTGGAAGTGTGGAGTTTATTTTTCTTTATTAAAGCTGTTTGGGGTACTAAAAGAGAAAACCTACAAATACTCTATGCCGCAATCGGTGCTTTACTGGGAGCGCTGGTATTTGGGTGCAGGCCACCGATTGCTCTTGCCAATTTACTGGTCATCCCGATGCTGATAGCGTTTTTACGCCAGCGCAAATTCTCTTTCAAACTGCTTGGCAAGCTGACATTAGCCGCACTGCCATATATCATCGTTGGCGCCGCGCTGATGCTGTATAACTATGCACGTTTTGATGATCCGTTTGAGTTTGGACAGGCTTACCAGTTGACGGTTGTTGACCAGTCGCAATACGGTTTCTCTCTTAACGGTGAGATGACTTTGCGTATTATCAACGATACGGCTAAGAACTTCTTTGGTTTCTCGGATGTAACAACAGCTTTTCCTTTCCTATCGCATAGCGGCGTGTTTTTCAACTTCCCCATTTTACTCTTGTCAGCGGTTTTGCTAAAATCATCTGTGCGTAAAAACCTAAAGCAGGAGAATTTTTCTTGGGTGGCTTATGGTTTGATTGCCGTAGTGGTGCTTATCAACATTTTGGATATCATTTGGACGCCGTATTTGCTGGAACGGTATCGAATGGACATCTATTTCTTGATGGCTATTTTGTGCTTTATCGCCATTGGCGCTTTACACAATGTGTGCAATCGCCAAAAGCAACTGATCATCCACGTGGTGACCGTTTTCCTGTCTGTGTTGACGGTTATCTCCGGTTTCCTTTTCTATATGAGAGAAGTTGAGGCCTATTATCCGGATGTCGTTAAAGAAGCCGCACAATCGTTATTCTCATAACTTATTTTGGAGGAACCTATGAAAACAAAGCTTTCGCCACGCTTTTGGCTCGCACTGACGCTGTTCAGCTTGGTGGGACAGATCGCTTGGGTTGTCGAAAATATGTATCTGAACGTTTTTATTTATAAAATGTTCAACGCCTCTGCCGGAGACATTTCTCTTATGGTGGCGGCCAGTGCGGTTGCCGCCACGTTGACAACCGTCTTTATCGGCGCTCTGTCAGATAAAATCGGCAAGCGCAAGCTGTTTATTTGCGGCGGCTATATTCTTTGGGGCATCTCCAATTTTGCGTTTGTGTTTTTAAAAACAGAAGTTTTGGGAACGCTCTTCCCCACCGTTGTCTCAGTCGCCTCACTTGGCGCCTCTCTCGTCATCGTTTTAGACTGCGTTATGACCTTTTTTGGTTCCAGCGCCAATGATGCCGCTTTTAACGCGTGGATGGTAGACACCACCGACAGCACAAACCGCGGCTCGGCAGAAGGTGTCAACGCCATGATGCCTTTGGTGGCGATGCTGGCGGTATTTGGCGGATTTATGTCCTTTGATTTGGAAAAAAGCGAAAGCTGGAGTGTTATTTTCACCATCATTGGTGTTGTGGTTACACTTGTGGGCGTCTTGGGTGTTTTTCTCATCAAAGAGCCGACACTTGTCAAAAGTCAAAATAACTATTTTGCGGATGTAATTCACGGTTTTCGTCTCTCTACAGTTAAGAAAAACCCTGCTCTCTACTTTTATCTGTTGGCATTCATTGTTTTTAATATCTCCATTCAGATTTTTATGCCCTATCTCATCATCTACTATGAGGTATCACTGAAAATGACCGATTATGTGCTGATTATGGCACCGGCTGTGATTTTGGCATCTTTGGTAACATTTTTCTGGGGCAAGGTATATGACAAAAAGCATTTTGGTTTTTCTGCCTCATTTTCGCTGGCATGGCTGTTACTGGGATATGTTTTCTTAATGCTATTCACCCAAACGGTGCCCGTGTTTATCGGCTCTCTGTTGATGATGAGCGGTTATCTGGCAAGTATGGCGGTGTTTGGTGCTAAAATTCGCGATTTGATCCCTGCCGATAAAGCAGGCATGTTCCAGGGGGTGCGTATATTTTCGCAGGTACTTATCCCCGGAATTATAGGTCCTTTTATTGGTAAAACCGTACTTAAAAATGCAGAGCTTATCACGAACAATGACGGCACGCAGTCCTTTGTTCCCAATCAAAACATTTTTTTGGCGGCTTTTGTGGTAGCGGCTGTTTTGGGCGTTTTGCTGCTTTGCTGTCGCCATAAAAAGAAACCATCTTAATACGGTATCCTCATCAACAAACTTTCTTGGAGATACATATGAAGATAAAAATATCAGACAAGAGTTATAAGGATGTGCTGGCGCTTCCCAAGCAAAAGCATAGATACCCAAAGCGCCCCAATATCCTTTTCAGAACATTGCTGAAACTCGTGTCAATTCCCGACTTGTGTGCCACGCATTTTTCTTGCGAATATATCGGGATGGAAAAGCTCGGCAAAAAAGAGCCGTGCCTGTTTTTGATGAATCATTCCAGTTTTATCGATTTGAAAATTGCGGTCAGCGAGCTGTATCCACGACCACTCAATATCGTTTGCACATCCGATGGATTTGTCGGTAAGCGCTGGCTTTTGCATCAACTTGGGTGTATTTCCACTAATAAGTTTATCACCGACGTGCGGCTGGTAAAAGATATGCTTCACACCGTGCGCAAGCTGAAAAGCTCTATCTTGATGTTTCCGGAGGCGAGCTACAGCTTTGACGGTACGGCAACGCCGCTCCCTGAAAGTTTGGGAAAATGCATCAAAGCACTTAACGTCCCGGTAGTGTTCATTCGCACCTATGGTGCATTTGCGCGCGATCCCCTCTATAACGGCCTGCAACGGCGCAAAACTAAGGTTTCCGCCTCGATGGAATATCTGCTCTCTCCTGCGGATATTCAAGCCAAAACGACCGAAGAAATCAACGCTATGATCGCCGACCGCTTCTCCTTTGACAATTTTCGATGGCAACAGGATAACGGTATCCAAATTACTGAGTCGTTCAGAGCGGACGGTCTCAACCGTGTTCTGTATAAATGTCCTCATTGTCACAGCGAAAAAGACATGGTGGGTAAAGGCGTTACCATTCATTGCGCGAATTGCCAAAAGGGATATACTTTAACCGAATTAGGGGCTCTTGAACCGATTCATCACAAGGGTGCTTTTACCCATATTCCCGATTGGTACCGCTGGCAGCGCGAGTCCGTAAGGCAAGAGCTTTTGGATGGTGATTATAAGCTGGAAGTACCGGTAGACATTTGCATGATGGTCAACACTAAAAGGATCTACCGCATCGGTGAGGGTACACTCACGCATACCGCCGAAGGCTTCCGCTTGGTTGGTTGTGACGGTCAGCTTGACTATCAGCAAAAGCCCTCGGCTTCATACAGTTTATATGCCGACTATTTTTGGTATGAGGTTGGCGATGTAATCTGCATCGGTAACGACAAAGCGCTTTACTATTGCTTCCCCAAAGGGCAACAGGATGTTGTTGCCAAAACTAGACTTGCGACAGAAGAGCTGTTTAAGTTATATGTAAAAAGGCCATCAACGGTATAAAAAACAGGCACCGCGTTTCGGTGCCTGTTTTTGCATATATGAGGAATGTATGGCATAAGGTGTTAAGAACCCTAACGAGAAAGGTGTGAACTTTATGCCCACATTTTCATCAGATAATGATTTTGCGAGCATGATTGAGCGTTACAATCAAGAGATGAAGCAGTATATTCAGTCACCATTAAAAAATGAGGTGGCAGAAGCTGTCGCAGAAATTGATACCGATACCGAAATAGAACCGGAAAACACCTCTTCTACAGATCCCCTTACACGTGAGATCCCCTATCCCCTTCTCAACGATGAGCCAAATACCAACCAACAGACGAGCACAGAAAAGCCACAAACAACCCCCTATCCGCAGGATGCAGTTGGGTTTTTGCAAATTCAAGCGACAACTGCGCGTAATGTTCTTCCTGTTGAGGGTGCCACAGTAACCGTTATCGGAGAATTAGACGGTAAACAAGTGCTCCACCAAACTGTTTTTACCGATGACAGTGGATTTTCTCCGCTAATGACGCTACCTGCGGTCAGTGCCCAGTTATCTTTGACACCTGATAACGCTGTGCCCTATGTAACCTACACCATCCGTGTCGTTAAAGACGGGTTTTACCCGACCGAAAACACAAAAGTTCCTATTTTCGAAGGCATCACCTCTCGTCAGCCTGTTTACTTAATTCCACTGCCCGAGTCTATGCAACAAGGCGACTGGCAGGTTTTTCCCGACAACGGTCCCAGCGACCTGTAAAGGAGGAGCGATATGGTCGGTTTACCGTATATTCCTGAAAACATAACCGTACATTTAGGGCCACCGGACAGTGACGCAGACAATATCACCCTCTCTTTTTTAGATTATATTAAAAACGTCGCTTCCAGTGAGATCTATCCCACTTGGCCCGAAAACGCATTGCGCGCTAACATTTATGCACAGATTTCTTTTGCACTTAACCGCATTTACACCGAGTGGTATCCCAGTCAAGGATATGATTTCGATATCACCAATTCTACCGCATTTGATCAAGCCTTTGTCCCTAACAGGGATATTTACGAAAATATCAGCCGATTGGTAGACAGCTTGTTTAACAGTTACGTGCGACGTCAAGGCTCAATCGAACCATACTTCACGCAATACTGTAACGGTACGACCGTCACTTGCGACGGTCTGTCGCAATGGGGTACAGTTTCGTTAGCGGAGCAAGGACTTATCCCCTATGAGATATTGCAAAACTATTATGGTGATGATATTGATATCGTACAAAATGCCCCGGTCGGCAGTAATACCCCCTCTTATTCCGGTGAGCCGTTGCGTATTGGATCAAGTGGTGGTGATGTGCGAACGCTGCAAACAAGACTCAACCGCATCTCTACCGATTATCCTGCCATACCGAAGATTTATCCTGTTGACGGCGTCTTTGCTACCGAAACCTTTGAAGCTGTCCGCGCTTTTCAGCGCATATTCAACCTGACAGAAGATGGCATTGTTGGCCCTGCCACCTGGTATCGTATAGCGTTTTTGTATAACGCTGTCAAGAGATTGGGCGAGCTGAATTCAGAAGGTATCTCCTTGCAGGAGTTGGAGCAACAGTACCCCGGCGTTTTACAATTTGGTGCAACCGGCAACATTGTAAGTGTTGTGCAATACTATCTTGCACTTATCAGCGCCTTTTATGAAACGATTCCTGCGGTCAGCATCAATGGCGTGTTTGATGAAGCTACGCGTGCGGCTGTAATAGCTTTTCAAAAGCAGGCAGGTATCGCATCTGACGGTATTGTCGGCGAAAATACTTGGGATGCGATTTTGGACGCTTACTACGGTATCCTTGAGTCAATCGATAATTTGTCTTTGCCTGTACAGCTGTTTCCGGGTGTGTTACTTACTCAGGGATCACGCGGTGAATATGTGAGTGTTTTACAACGGTATTTATCTTATATTGCCGATACGTACAGTGAGATCCCAAAAGTTCCGGTTACGGGGATATTTGGCAGTCAAACCGATGCCGCCGTACGCGCCTATCAAGAATTGTTCGGCTTGCCGGTTGACGGTCGCGTTGGTTTGACAACCTGGAACAGCATTGCTGGTACCTATGATGATCTGCGTAACGGATTCGTTAAAAACGAAGGTCAGTATCCCGGATATTCCCTCTCTCAATAAAAGGAGGCATCACTTATGTATCCGACTAATGATATAACGGTAGATCAACCGCTCTTTATACGTGAACTACAATCTTTTTTGCGCTTCATTGCGCGCTATTTTACCTCCATTCCTATGGTGAATGTTGACGGAGTGTATGGAACGCGCACAGGTGCGGCTGTTGGTGCTTTTCAAAAGAGATTTGGTCTTCCTGTTACGGAAATAGTAGATTTTATCACATGGACCACTATTTTTAGCGAATACAGAAGGCTAAAATCTTTATTTTCAGTACCAGTCCCTTCCACACTGCCACTTAAGCAGGGCGATCGCAACGCGCAGGTTGCACAGCTTAACGAGTGGCTCAGTATGCTGTCGAAAAGCTATGACAATTTGCCGACAGTCATACTGAACAACCTCTACGATGAACAAACACAAGCAGCAGTAGTACAGATGCAACGGTTACTTTTATTGCCACCAAACGGTATTACCAATGCCGCCACATGGAACGGTATTTCCGCTTCTGCTCAAACGCTTCGCCAATCATAACACAGTGGCCCGATATGCCGTCTGCAGACGGCATATCGGGCCACTGTGTTATGATTGGCGAAGCGTTTGAGCAGAAGCGGAAAT
>JAZSHG010000261.1:0-2596 GCA_045533135.1 Acutalibacteraceae bacterium | reverse complement strand
GCTCACAGAACGACATGGCTACGATCCGACTTGGATACCTTTTTGCGCCTTTGTGGTTATGCTGTGCATGCGCATGAGTCGGAGTTGAATTACGGATTTATACGCGCAGAAAACGGTTGTCGGTGCGGCGTGGCAGGAGATATCGTAACTCATTATGACGGCAAACGCACGTTTCGTCGAATTACGTCATTGTGCCTGCGTATTGCCAGAGAACATAAAGGGTGTGCAGGTGAGCTGATAAACCGTATATTTGGTGATGGAAATGCACACAGTCTGCTGTTTGTGGGAGAGCCGGCCAGCGGAAAGACAAGCCTATTACGCGATTTGGCCCAACATTTAAGTGACCCCGAAAAGGGGGATGCCTTGCGTGTGGCAGTTGTTGACGAGCGCGGTGAGTTGGGGGATCTGGATACCCTGCATCACTGCGATGTTCTTACAGGATGCACAAAGGCAGTGGGGATGTTACAGGCTATCAGGTGCCTTTCTCCCGACCTTATTATTTTAGATGAGCTGGGCGGTGAAGATGAAATTTCCGCCATTCGCCAAAGCTTGCAATGCGGTGTCTCAGTGGTCGCTTCCATACATGCCGCTGATATAGAAGCGCTAAAACATCGTCCGATGGTAAAAGAACTGTTACAAGAACGCGTTTTTGAGCATATTGCATTGCTCAGTGGAAGGGCACAACCCTGTAAAGTGAAACAACTGTACACAGGTGGTGCGTAGAAATGCGCTTGATTGGGATAATTATGTTGGTTTCCGCAGGAGCCATAGGCGGATGTTGGGCGTCAATGCGCTTACAAAAACGCGCCAAAACGCTTGAAAAGATCGGTGAGTGGGTGGCATATCTGCAAACGGAGTTTTGCTATCGGCATACGTCATTGGTAGAGGTGATTGCAGATTCATCTGCGCTTGATACATTTCGGCCGCTGACATTTCTCCATTTTGAAAAGACGAATGCAAAGGCGCCGACTGACGCCTTAAAGGCGGCTTTGGAAAAAGATGCATGGGCGTTGGCTCTGGAATCGGAAGATGTTATTTTGATTGAACGGATGATAGATGGGCTTGGTAAGACCGCACTCGACGGTCAACTGGATTTATTAAAGCAAAGTGCCGCTCATATTGCGGCGCAACAAGAGCGAGCCTGTACACTTTATCGGCAAAAAGGGCGCGTTTTTCGCGTAATGGGTGTTTGCGTTGCCGCCGCCGCGGCACTGATACTGTGTTAAAAGGAGGAGTACCGTTTGGACGTAGATCTGATATTCAAAATTGCCGCCATTGGTATCATTGTTGCGGTGCTCAATCAGGTGTTGATACGGTCGGGAAGGGAGGAGCAAGCCATGATGACTACGCTGGCAGGCATTATCGTGGTGCTGACACTGATCGTGACAGAGATCAGTGACCTTTTCAAGACGGTCAAGTCGCTGTTTGGTTTATAAGATGTCATTGTTTGAAATTTGTGTTATTGTAGTACTGGCGGCATTTTTGGCGGTGCTTTTGCGCAAACATCAGCCAGAGCAGGCACTGTCTATGGGGATGTTGGTAGGCGTTTTGGTTGTAGGCGTGGTGCTTTGGCAGGTGAAGGATATTTTCACTTTGTTGGACAATTGGTTACAGGCGGCACAACTGCCGCAGATATATTTACAGGTGCTGTTCAAGGGCGTTGGCGTATGTCTGCTCACGCAGTTGACAGCAGATACCTGCCGTGATGCAGGAGAGCAAGCGCTTGCGGTAAAAACGGAATTTGCAGGCAAGTGTTTTTTGCTTTTGCTGGCGTTGCCGCTTTTTGAGCAGTTGTTGTCGATGATTACAGCGCTTATTCGCGGCGAGGGGGTGTCCCCTTGAAGGTGTGGGTATGGCTGATTGTGTGCTTTCTTTTCTTGCCCATATCCGTCAACGCACAAACTACAGAAGAGGGCGTGTCTGAGCAACTGGAGTCTTTTGGGGCGAATGATCTGTTTGATGAGCTACCCGAAGATACGCGTCGCTTTTTGCAACGTATCGGCATCTCGCAAATTGCCGATATAACCGGCGAAAACGAAACTTCCTCTTGGCTGACGGCGCTGACAGAACTAACCAAAAGTGGTCTTGTCGAACCTTTGCGGCAGGGGAGCATCCTGCTTGCTGTCGTACTGCTGTGTGCATTGATGGATAGCCTGCACATTACGGTTGGCGAACAAGGCGGCGTCACGTTTCAAACGCTCAGCGTGGTCGCGATCGCCGTTGCTTTGTTGCCGCCCTTGGGTGGTGCGATACAGGTAGCGGCAGATGCATTGGAATCCCTTGAGGTCTTTATGCTCAGTTTTATCCCTGTCTATGCGGCAGTTTTGATAGCCTCAGGCAAAGGTATATCCGGTGTGGGATATCAAGGCATCGTGATGACTGCCGCGCAGGTGCTTGGCTATGTCAATCGACACTTTCTGTTGCCTGTGGCAACAACATCCTTTGCGCTGGGAATGGCAGGCGGCATCAATCGTGAGCTGAAAACTGATGCCATAGCAAGCAGACTAAGCCGCTTTTGTACATGGGGCGTGGGCATCGTGGCTTCTTTGGTTTCAGGTATGCTCACTGTTAAAACAGTGGGAAACACTGCAACGGG
>JAZSHG010000100.1:0-5051 GCA_045533135.1 Acutalibacteraceae bacterium | reverse complement strand
ACCAGGTTGGGCGTGCCGCCATCGGTGTGGGCAAGCACGGTGCCTTCGAAGGCTTTTTTGTTGACGTAGTCCATCGTGCTGCCGGTCAGGAAGTTGAGGCCGTCGACATTTTCGGGATCCTCTTGGATGACCATATCACGGTTGGGGCGGTCGATCATCACGACCGTTTCGAACAGGATGTTGGAGCCGTCCTGCACGAACTGGCCCAGCGAGTGCAGGTCGGTGGAGAACACCACAGAGGCAGGGAACAAGCCCTTGCCGTCTTTGCCTTCGCTTTCGCCGTAGAGCTGTTTCCACCACTCGGACATCATGGCGTAGGCAGGCTCATAGCTGACCATCAGCTCGACCGCGCGGCCTTTGCGCAACAGGCACTGGCGAGCGGCGGCGTAGCGGTAGCAGGGGTTATTTTCGATAGCGGTGTCGCACAGCTCATCCTGCGCGGCGCGCGCGCCCTTCATCAGAGCATCGATATCGCAACCTGCGACGGCGATGGGCAACAGGCCCACAGCGGTGAGCACCGAGAAACGGCCGCCCACATCATCCGGCACGACGAAGGTTTCGTAGCCTTCGCGGTCAGCGAGGCCCTTGAGGGTGCCGCGCGCCTTGTCGGTGGTGACAAAGATGCGCTTGCGTGCTTCCTCCTCGCCCACGGTTTTGACGAGATAGTCGCGCAAAACGCGGAAGGCGATAGCCGGCTCGGTAGTGGTGCCGGATTTGGAGATGACGTTGATGGACACGCGTTTGCCCTCGCACAGATCGAGCAGCTCGGTAAGTGCCGCAGGGCTTATGGTGTTGCCGGCGAAGAACACCTGCGGAGCGTTCTTGACGGTGAGGTTATACTGCGGAGATTTGAGGAAATCGATGACCGCGCGTGCGCCCAAATAGGAGCCGCCGATGCCGATGGCGATGAACACGTCGGTATTCTCGCGAATACGCGCCGCCGCGGCTTTGATGCGCGCGAATTCTTCTTTATCATAATCGGTCGGCAGGGTCACCCAACCCAAAAAGTCGTTGCCCAGACCGGTTTTGTTGTGTAACATCTCGTGCGCCGCCGTCACCTGCGCCTGCAAAGCGCCCAGCTCGTGGTCACGCACAAACCCATCGAGGTAGCGAGTGTCTAAAGAGATGGCCATTGTGTGTACCTCCTTCTATTTCTGCTTCTTATTGTACAATATTTTTTTGTATTTTGCAACCGCTATCTGTAAATTCGCACAGAAAATTTACAAGTTGCCACTTTAACACCATCAAGGGGGTGCGTAAAAGATAAAAAAACGGGGCGCAGAAAACTGCGCGCCGTTTTTCGCGTTGTCACTTATTCGGAGAAACCGGATTCGACCAGCTCCACCAGACCATTGACCGCCTGCTCCTCATCTGCGCCGTCAGCGATGATGCGGATAGCGGTGCCGCCGACAATGCCCAAGGACAAAACGCCCAAGAGGCTCTTTGCATTGACGCGGCGCTCCTCTTTCTCCACCCAGACAGAGGATTTGAACTCATTGGCCTTTTGGATGAAGAAGGTGGCAGGACGGGCATGGAGGCCCACCTGATTTTGGACCATAACATCTTTCACAAACATAAAAGACTCTCCTTTTTCAGGTTGTTGAATGCCGTCGAAGACGGAAAAATATACGGATTTACGAGTATTATTCTACCACAAACGACGGCGGTGTCAATCCATTCGGGGACTTTTTTTCATTTTTGGCTCACTGCCCTATGTGGCGGATTTTTATCCCCCCTTGTTTGTTCAAAATTACCACACCTGTGGAAAACTTTATGGTGAGATACTGAAACCAAGGGGCTCGTTTTTGCGTATTCGGTCTTATTTTTGATGCTTTTGGTAGTAAAATACCCAAAAAAGATGTTTTTTTACATTTTTACCTCTTTATTTTTTGGTCTGTTTGCGATATACTATTACGGTGAGGTGAGAATATGTCCCGACACAGCACCCCCCAAAAAAGAGACCGCTCTGAGAAGCCTGCCAAAAAGGGAGGCTTTTTGGACTTTTTTGTCAGGCATCGCCCGTCAAGAGGCTGGGCGATCACTTTGGTCTGCATCACCACCGTGTTCGGTCTGCTTTTTATTGGGCTTGGATCGCTTTTGTTGCAATTTAGCTATAACTACAACTCTTCGTTTGAAGATAAGCCTAATGAGGAGCTGGGCATCAGCAGCGAAGCCGCCGATAAGCCTACCGAGATCGTCAACATTGCCCTTTTCGGTCTTGGTTCGCGTACCAAGACCTCTTTCAAGGGCGTTTCCGACTCCATTATGGTGCTCAGCGTTGATAAGCTGCACAACAAGATCAAGGTCATTTCTTTTGCGCGTGACAGCTTGGTGAACATTGACGGCTATTCTCCGTACAAGATCAATTCTGCGTACAGCAAGGGTGGCGCATTGCTTGCCATCAAGACCCTAAACCAAAACTTTGGCCTTAACATCCGCGATTACGCTACCGTCAACTTCACCGGCATGGCCGACATCATCGATGCTGTCGGCGGCGTGGAAATTGCAATGACCAACAGCGAACGGCGCGACGCCAATATCCACATCCGCTCTGCCGCCAAGGAGGTTGGCACCGATCCCACCGAGATCAAATATGAGGAGGACGGTGTCTATCATCTCAACGGCGCACAGGCTGTGGCCTTTGCCCGTATCCGTCACGTCAGCACAGCTGACGGTGTGTCCAACGACTTTGGCCGCACCGACCGTCAGCGTTATGTGCTTGAACAGCTTTTCAACGCTATGCTGGAGCGCAGTATTGACGAATATCCTTCGATGATCCGCACCATTTTGCAATATGTGGAAACCTCTTTGAGCTATTCCAAGATCCTTGATTTGGCAGGCGTTTTACCCGGTGTGAAATTTGAACAGACCCGTGTGCCGATGAAGGAGTATCTTATCAGCGGTTCTTACTATGTGCGCGGCGGCGCTTGTGTTTACTATAACCTGAAATATGCCGGTGATCTGGTTAACGCCTTTATCTATGACGATATCTCCTCCGAGGACTTTATCGAACGCTATGGCGTAGACACTACGGGGTGGTATTCCGGCGGCAGTTATACCAACCGCACCCATGGCACCTCACCGACCACCGCCCCCACGACTACCACCACTACCAAGCCGCACACGCCTTCGACCGGCACTCCGCCGACCGGCGGCAATATCTTCAATCCCAACAAGAGCACAAGTACAACGGATTCGACCGACGGCACCGATACAACCGGCTCGACAGACATAACCGATCCTACAGGATCGACCGATAACTTTGACCCCACGGGCTCTACGGATGTTGGCGGCACGACCGCTTCGAGCGACCCGACAGGGACGACCGATCCGTCGGGCAGTACATCTACCACGCCAAGCGGCACATCTTCTGCACAAACGAGTAGCACCACAGCTACTACACAGCAAACGACTGCTACAACGTCGACAACGGCGTTTGCGCCACCAAGTCCGCCCCATCAGCAAAATGCGTATGGCCAGCCCACGCGCCCCTCGTTTTCGGGTCGGTAACATAATACCAAGATTGGCAAGCGGCGACAAAGGGTGGCATACAATCCACAAATTACTGACAGACGATAGATTCAGTAAATAAGGGGGATTTATGGATTACTTCATTCGTCTTATAAAATTTCTCGAAGAGTTAGAGCAAAATAAAATATATTATGAGATTAAAAAAATACGAGATGGATTGCTTGTGGAAATAGCAGTTCCGGGTGAACGCTGGGAAGTTGAGTATTTATCCACAGGAGAGATTGTAGTTGAAAAATTCAAAAGTGATGGAAATATTTTTCTTGAAGACGAATTGAAATTGCTAATTGATAAGTTCTCCTTATAAAAATATCGTTTTTCTCCGACTTCGTTTAAGGTGCGGATTTTTCCTTGATTCTTAGTCTATGCAACCGCCCCATTAAGCAAAACGAGGGTCGGTAACATATCATAAAAATGGCATAATGGAGAGTTGAGGTGGCTGAAATGAAAAAGTGTTTTGTTGTTTTGATTATTCTGGTGGTGCTTTTGGGCATCGGAGGCGTGGCATATGCGTTATTTAAGGATAACAACAGCACCTATGCTCGTCTCTATTCATACGCAAATGAACATTCAGAGTTGAAGATGTCCGATATTACAGATTTTGAATGGGATTGTGCGTACATTGATTATCAACATTACGGAAATGGAGAAGATATTAAGCAAAAGTACAACTTGGAATGTGATTTAAAACCTCTGGAAACAGATTATTCTTTTAGGATAATATTTTTTAATAGCAAAGAATTGATAAGAGAAGAAATATTTAATTATGATCAGTTGAGCTTTAAGGGCGATATTGATATGTTTGATAACAGTACAGTGTTTTCTGTCGGCTTTGAGACGTATGCTGAAAAAGAAACCCCTATTTTGGTTTTAACACCTAAATAATGACTACTTAGTGATTGAAAAAACTTTTCCAAAGCTGCAGAAGGCGGGATAACCTTTCTCCTTCTGCGGACGCACCATTAAGCAAAATGTGGGTCGGTAACACATAATAAAAAGAGCGCTCCTTGTGGGGCGCTCTTTTTGGAGGAACATAACATGGAAATTCTCTATCAAGACGCACACCTGCTTTTGGCGGTGAAGCCTGTCGGCATGGACAGTGAACAAGCATTTTTGCAGGCGCTTGCCGCCCAATGCGGCGGCGAAGCGCTGGCGGTGCACCGCTTGGACAAGGCTGTGGGTGGCATTATGGCGGTGGCGCGCACTAAAAAAGCGGCCGCCGCGCTTTCGCGTGCCATACAGGAGGGCGCGTTTTGCAAGGAATATCGCGCGGTGGTGGGGGGTATCCCCGACGCCGCCGAGGGCGTTTGGGAAGACCTGCTCTTTTTTGACAACGCGCGGCGCAAAGCCTTTGTCGTCAAGCGCGAGCGCAAGGGCGTGAAGGCGGCGCGGCTCTCCTACCGCGTGGCAGGTACGGCGGTCGACGGCGCGCGTACCCTTTCTTTGCTCGCCATCACGCTGGATACGGGCCGTTCACACCAAATCCGCGTACAATGTGCCTCGCGGCGGTTGCCGCTGGTGGG
>JAZSHG010000069.1:0-2615 GCA_045533135.1 Acutalibacteraceae bacterium | reverse complement strand
ACATAACCGGTATACTGCCGTTTTCACTTACAGAGTTGGTGGTGGTGCTGGCTATCCCGGCTTGTATCACCTTGATTGTGCTTCTCATTCGCCGCTTGTGCCGCAAGGAAGGACGCGGTCGGTTTATACGACGTACCGCGCTGACGCTGGGATGGATTCTCTCCTGTACCGCTCTTTTGTATATGCTCACCCACGGTTGCAACTTTTACCGCTACAGTACCGCCAGGCTGATGGAGATGGACACCGCCACCTGCACACCGGACTATTTGCAGGAGGTAGTGATCGATCTGGCTAAAAAAGCTTCTGCCGCGCGTTTGGAGGTACAGACGGATGAAAACGGCTGTATGCAGTTGTCGGAATCGACCTTCTCAACACTTTGGGAGGCCGAAGCCGGCTTTGATGTGCTTGCAGAGGAGTATGCCTTTTTGGATGGCAGTACGTTTTGCGCCAAGTCGGTACAGTTGTCCCACTGGTGGTCATATACGGGCATTTCGGGAATGTATTTTCCGCTGTTTGGTGAGTCCAACGTGAACACCGACCAGGTGGATTGCTACATACCCGTTACCGCCGCTCACGAAATTGCTCACACGCGCGGCTTCGCGCGCGAGGATGAGTGCAATTTTTATGCGTATTTGAGCTGTACGGTTCATCCGTCAGCAGATTATCGCTATTCCGGTTATCTTTTTGCTTATGTGCTGTGTGCCAATGCTCTGTATGACTATGATGTGGAGCTTTGGCGCGAAACACGCGACTTTTTGTCCGAAGGCGCACGAGCGGATCTGGCGGCGCATTCAGAGTATTGGAAGCAGTTTGAAGGCCCGGTTGAAGAAGTATCTACTTCGGTGAACAACGGCTTTCTCACCTCACAGGGACAAGAAGAAGGTGTACTCAGCTACGGCGAAGCCGTGCGGCTTATTGTGGGCTATTACCGGCAGCAGGGCCTTGTTCCCGAAAACGGATAAAAAAGCAGGCTTTATGCGGCAAACCTGTTGCATAAAGCGGTAGACTGTGCTATAATTTATCGGATATAGGATTCATTTTGAAACGGAGGGTGCGCGATGGATACTCGCCCTATCGGCGTTTTTGATTCCGGCTTGGGCGGTTTGACCGCTGTGCGTGAGCTGCAACGAGAACTGCCCTATGAGCATATCGTGTATTTCGGGGATACCGGCCGCGTGCCTTACGGTACGCGTAGTGCCGAAACGTTGCTCGAATATGCAGGGCAAGACAGCCGCTTTTTGTTGCGACAGGACGTGAAAATGGTCATTGCCGCCTGCGGTACGGTCAGCTCTGTGGCCAAAGAGGTGCTCGATGGGCTACCTGTCCCAGCCTTGGGTGTGGTTGAGCCAACCGCCAAAGCGGCGGCAAAGGAGACCAAAAACGGCCGTATCGGTGTGATCGCCACCGCCGCGACCATTCGATCGGGCGCTTTTGAACGCGCGCTTAAGGAGTTGGGCGATTATGAGGTGTTCACCCAGGCGTGCCCACTGTTCGTGTCCTTGGTGGAGGCCGGATGGATCGATCCCGATGACACCGTTACACAGCAGGTTGCCGAGCGATATTTGCAACCGCTCAAAGAGCAAAGCATTGACACCTTGATTTTGGGATGTACCCATTTTCCACTATTATCGCCCATCATAGACCGTGTGCTGGGCGGCAAGGTTGTTTTGGTGGATGCCGGTCGTGAGACGGCTCGTGCCTGTGCTCAGGTGTTGGCGACGCAGGATGCGTTGGCAGACCGCACCGAAAAAGGTGAGTGCCGTTTCTTCGTCAGTGACCGCCCCGATGGGTTTGCACATGTGGCAGAGATGTTCCTCGGCCGACAGGTGGAGGACACCGTTTCTCGTGTGCCCATGGCGGTACTGACCGAGCAGGAGGGCGCGCTGTGACCATTTTGCTGACCATAACAGGCACCCAATGGGTCGATGGCGAGGCGGATACCGTTACGCAAGAAGTAACGGGTACGCTTGACCGCACGACAGATGGCTGGCGGCTTGCCTACACCGATAACGGTGTGCCTGCCGTCCTGCAAACAACGTCTGTGCGCGTGACACTCACACGCGGCGGTGTTGCCGCCTCTGTAATGGTGTGGGAGAAGGGCAAGCGCCACACCTGCGAATATCAGACCCCTTATGGTACGCTACCGTTGGGCATCACAGCCGAACAGGTTGCCATTACGCTTGGAAAAAGCGGCGGCAAGGTGATGCTGACCTATACAATAGATCAAAACGAGCAACCGATCTCTGTTAATGCATTGGAGATCACGGTTGCTGTTCCTGAGAAAGGATGACAAATATTATGTCCACTTTGGTTGCTCAAACCGAACAAGAATTGCGCCGGGTGCTGGCTGATGCCGCAGCCGCGGCGGCGGCCGCAGGCGAACTGCCCGAAGCACAACTGCCTGCCTACACCGTGGAGATTCCTGCCGACCGTAAAAACGGCGACTTGGCAGTCAACGCCGCCATGGTGTCTGCTCGCGCCTTTCGCAAGGCGCCGCGCGCAATCGCAGAGATCCTGCAAAAGTATTTACAGCTCGATGGCACTTGTCTGGAGCGCGCGGAGGTTGCAGGCCCCGGTTTCATGAACTTTTTCCTCTCGCCGGCGTTTTATGAAGT
>JAZSHG010000041.1:0-7647 GCA_045533135.1 Acutalibacteraceae bacterium | reverse complement strand
CGGAAAAGTTGCCTGACGATTTGCAGATTGTCGTGGCGTCAATAGGCGAAGCCCTGTCACTGTTTAAACGTGCAGGCTATTATCTGACACGCAAACGTCCGCGCAAAACGGCGTTGGATATCATCACGTGGCGTTCCTTTTTGACGGCAGGAAAAACGCAAGCGTCCGCACCGGTTGTCAGACGGTCGGCTGATGAGCCTGCGGTGATACTGTATAGCGGCGGCACCACAGGCACCAATAAGGGTATCCTGCTTGCCGACCGCCATTTTAACGCCTGTGCCTTACAAACGCTGGCGATGAGCGGCTATTACGGCAAAGATATCGTCGGCTTCAAAATGCTGGCGGTACTGCCGATTTTTCATGGCTTTGGTCTGTGTATTTGTGTGCACATGATGCTGATGAACGGCTGTTGCTGTTTGCTCGTGCCGCAGTTTTCGCTTAAAACCTATGCTCACGCGCTGTTAAAGGAAAAGCCCGACTTTATCGTGGGCGTCCCCACCTTGTTCGAGGCACTGCTTCGCACCCAACAGCTTGAAAATGCCGATCTGTCCTATCTCAAAGGGGTGTTTTGCGGTGGCGATTCCCTATCGGTGGAACTAAAACGCAAGGTGGACACCTTTTTGACGGCGCACGGAGCAACGGTACCGATCCGCGAGGGTTATGGCACCACCGAATGTGTCACCGCATCTTGCCTGACGCCGATAGGCGAATATCGGCAGGGGAGTATTGGCATCCCATTTCCCGATACCCTCTATACCATCACCAAACCGGACACTGTTGAGCCGCAAGCCGAAGGGGAAGAGGGTGAGATCTGCATCAGCGGCCCTTCGGTGATGCTGGGCTATAACCACAATCCAGAGGAAACGGCCAAGGTGTTGCAACGCCACGCCGACGGACGTGTGTGGTTGCACACAGGCGATCTGGGGGTGATGGATGCAGATGGCTTTGTGTATTTCCGCCAGCGCATCAAACGGCTTATCGTCACCTCGGGTTACAACGTCTATCCCTCGCAGGTGGAAAATGTACTGGAAGCGCACCCCGATGTGGTGCTCAGCTGTGTGATCGGCGTCAAAGACGCCTACAAAATGCACCGTGTGAAAGCGTTTGTGGTACTGCGTGCAGGCGTTTTGGCCGATGAGGCGATGCAGAAAAAACTGCGTGAGCATTGTCGGCGTCATCTCGCGCGTTTTGCACAGCCGAGCGAGATCGAATTCCGCACGGAATTGCCCAAGACTTTGGTGGGCAAGGTGGCCTATCGTGTCTTGGAAGAGGAAGAAAATAAGAAAGCGACGGAGTAAATGACTCCGTCGCTTTCTTTGCGTGCAAAAAACAAAAAAATATCACTTTTATCGCAAATAGGACTACCCTTTCGTGGGAGAATATGCTATAATACCACCGTAAATGGTTTTCTCTTGTGAGAAAGAAGGAGGCAATTATGGATTCTGCAAAGAAAAAACAACTGCAGGAACTGGCGACCCGTATTCGTATGGGCGCAGTCACCGGCGTGTTTCATGCCAAAAGCGGTCATCCGGGCGGCTCGCTGTCCATCGCTGACCTGCTGGCGTATTTGTATTCCGAGGAACTGCGTGTAGACCCGAAAAATCCGCAGTGGGAGGATCGTGACCGCTTGGTGCTGTCCAAAGGCCACTGCGCACCTGCATTGTATGCGGCGCTGGCACAAAAAGGATTTTTCTCTGAGGACGAGTTGCTTACCCTGCGCCACGTGGGTGCGATGCTGCAAGGACACCCTGATATGAGGGGCACTCCCGGCGTGGACATGTCTACCGGTTCGCTGGGCCAGGGCGTTTCGGCGGCTATCGGCATGGCGTTGTCTGCCAAGCTGTCCAACAAGGATTATCGCACCTATGCGATTTTGGGCGATGGCGAGATCGAGGAAGGTCAGGTTTGGGAAGCGGCGATGTTTGCCTCTCACAAAGGCCTTTCCAACCTGTGCTTGATTGTGGATAACAACGATCTACAAATCGACGGCCGCGTGGGCGAAGTCAACTCCCCCTATCCGATTCCCGAGAAGTTTGAAGCCTTTGGCTTCCATGTGATTACTATCGACGGTCACGATTTTGATCAGATAGCGGCGGCGTTTGCCGAGGCACGTACTGTCACCGACCGCCCCACGGCGATCATCCAAAAGACCGTCAAGGGCAAAGGCGTTTCCTTCATGGAAGATGTCGCCGGCTGGCACGGCACGGCACCCAATGCCGAGCAGTATGCCGTGGCGATGGACGAGCTTACCGCCACTTTGGCGCAGATCAAGGAGGGTTAATATGGCAGACGTGATCAAAAAGGCTACCCGTGACGGCTATGCTGACGGCTTGTTGGCGGCGGCGGAACTGTATCCCGACTTGGTGGTGTTGGATGCCGACCTGGCGGCGGCAACCAAATCCGGCGTGTTCAAAAAGGCATATCCCGACCGCTTTTTCAACGCAGGTATTGGCGAAGGCAATATGATCGGCGTGGCGGCAGGTCTTGCGGCTACCGGCCGCAAGGTGTTTGCATCCAGCTTTGCCATGTTTGCTGTTGGCCGTGCCTATGAGCAGATTCGCAACTCCGTGGGGTATCCTCACCTCAACGTGAAGATCGGTGCTACCCATGCCGGTATCTCCGTCGGCGAAGACGGTGCTACCCACCAGTGCTGTGAAGATATTGCGCTGATGCGCACCATCCCCGGTATGACCATCATTAACCCTGCCGATGTGGTAGAGGCGAAAAAGGCCGTGCTGGCGGCTCTCGAAATGGACGGCCCCTGTTACCTGCGCTTTGGCCGGTTGGCTGTGCCGGTGGTGTTCGATGATGACTACACCTTTGAGATCGGCAAGGGTGTGGAGCTGGTCAGCGGTACCGATGTGACCGTGATCGCGACGGGCTTGATGGTCAACGAAGCGCTGATTGCGGCGGAGCAGCTCAAAGCCGAGGGCATTTCCGCACGCATCATCAATATGGCGACCATCAAACCGCTGGATAAAGAGATCGTGCTTAAAGCCGCGAAGGAAACCGGTTGCATCGTGACGGCCGAGGAACACAGCGTCATCGGTGGCTTGGGTAGCGCTGTGGCCGAAGTGCTCAGCGAAACGACTCCCGTGCCGGTGGTGCGCTTGGGCGTCAACGACATCTACGGCAAATCCGGCCCGGCGGTGGAGCTGCTCAAGCTGTTCAAGCTCTCCGCAGAGGGTATTGTCGAAAAGGTGCATGAGGCACTCGCGCTCAAGAAATAAACAAAAATAAAAGCCGCAGGCATTGCCTGCGGCTTTTTTATGTCTGTTTTTACTTTTCATACAGCCAAACGCCGGTTTCGCTGTCGATAGAGGGAAGACGCACCGAAATGGTTTCAGACAGCGCGGTGGGAATGTTTTTGCCCACAAAATCTGCCCGAAACGGTAGCTCACGATGACCGCGATCAACGAGAATGGCGAGCTGAATGGCCTTGGGGCGCCCCAAGGAAAAAATAGCTTCAATAGCCGCGCGAACGGTACGCCCCGTAAACAGCACGTCATCCACCAGGACTACCTTTTTGCCCACAATATCAAAGGGGAGCTGCGGCTTTTCGGGCGCTTGCGCGTCAGGCGAACGGTCATCACGGTATAGGCGCACGTCCAACTCGCCGCAGGGGACAGAAACGCCTTCGATGCTCTCAATGCGCTCTTGCAAGAGCTTGGCCAGCGGCTCACCGCGCCGCCGAATACCCACAAGGCATAAATCCGCAACGCCCTTGTTCTTTTCGGCAATTTCGTGTGCCATACGGGTGATGGCGCGCATAGTGGTGTTTTCATCCATCAAAATGGTTTTAAGCGTACCCATATCGTTCCTCCGTCTTCTGGTTGCTTTCGCATGGGAAAGGGGGACAGTCACAGTATACCACTTGCCAGTGCCAAAGTAAAGAAAAAGCGGATAATTTGTGTAAAAACCTGCATCTTGAACAGGCGGCACAGGTGTGGTAAAATGTTGTCAGATACTAGAACAAAGGGGTGGCACTATGAACGAGGTCATCAGGCAACTGAATGAGCGCAAATCGGTGCGCGTGTTTACCGACCGCGCTATTAGCGAAACGGACGTTGAGACGATACTCAACGCGGCGGCGCAGGCACCGACGGCGGGCAACCAACAGCTTTATACCATTATCCGCGTCACCGACGAGGATATAAAACGTACGTTGGTCGATTCCTGCGACCACCAGCCGTTTATCGCCACTGCCAAGCTGGTACTGATTTTTTGCGCCGACTGCCTCAAATGGTACGACGCGTTTTGCTATGCCGATTGCGCACCACGCAAGCCTGCCGAGGGCGATCTGATGCTGGCGGTGAACGACGCGCTCATCGCCGCACAAAACGCAGTGGTCGCTGCCCATTCTTTGGGGATTGGCTCTTGCTATATCGGCGATATTATGGAAAATATTGAGATCCATCGCGATCTGCTCAAACTCCCCGACTATGTTTTTCCTGCGGCGATGCTGGTGTTTGGCTATCCGACCGAGCAACAACTTGCTCGTAAAAAACCGCCGCGCGCCGCGCTGTCGCATATCGTCTGCGAGAACACCTATCGGCGGCTGGATGCAGATGAGCTGCGGCAGATGCTGCTTAAAAACACCACCGCCGATAACTATGACCACTGGATCAAGGCATTTTGCGACCGCAAATATAATTCCGATTTCTCACGCGAGATGTCGCGTTCTGTGCGCGCTTTTTTGGCGCAGTTTGCCAAGGAGTGATTTCGTGTCCGTTTTTGAACGCATCTATGACGTTGTCTGTGCGATCCCCAAGGGGAAAGTGGCCACCTATGGACAGGTGGCATTGCTTGCCGGTAATCCGCGTTGGGCGCGCGTGGTGGGCTACGCCCTGCACAAAAATCCAGCTTTCGGTGTCATTCCATGCCATCGTGTGGTCAACCGCGAGGGCAGAACCGCGCCTGCTTTTGCATTCGGCGGTGAGGATGTACAGCGGCAGATGCTGGAAGCCGAGGGTGTTGTTTTTGAGCCTGACGGACGGATCGATCTGGCTGTTTATGGTTGGTTACCGCCAAAAAAGTAGTGGGGAGTGAGTACGGTGTCACTAAACGGTAAAACGGTTGCTATTACGGGTGCAACGGGCGATATTGGGCGCGCATGGTGCCATTTGCTGGCGAAAGAGGGCGCATCGCTGTGGCTTTTGGATCGCGATGCGCAAAAATCCGCACAACTGCAAGCGGAGCTGAAAGCCGCGTTTCCTGACTTATCACTGCGCCGCACACCGCTTGATCTGATGGATATGCAGTCGGTAAAAGCGGCGTGTGCGGCCCTTTGCACCACGCCGCCAGCAATGCTGATACATAATGCAGGAGCGTTTGGTATTCCGCGCAATGCCTGCGACACAGGGCTTGACGCGGTGTTTCAGGTCAATTTTGCCGCACCGTATTATATCACGCGGCGGGTAGTCCCCGCGATGGCGGCGCAAGGCGAGGCGCGTGTGGTTGTGGTGGGTAGTCTGGCGCACCATTTTTGCAAGACAAACCCCGCCGACCGCGAAGGAAAGCGGTGGGGAACCATGCGCGCCTATGGCAACGCCAAGCGGCATTTGATGTTTACCCATTATGAGCTGGCGTCCCAAGAAGGGGTCTCCCTGTCGGTGGTGCATCCGGGCATCTCGCCCACAACGCTGTTTCGCCACTTTCCGCGGCGGTTGCAAAAGCTCATCCGCCTGCCGATGAAGTGGCTGTTCATATCCCCTGCCAAAGCGGCACGCGTGGTGATGGAAGGCTGTCACACCGTCACCCCCTATCATACGTGGATAGGGCCACGTGTGTGCGGCATTTGGGGCAAGCCCCGTCTGCGTAAGCTGTCGCGCCACTTTTATAATGAAAGCCGTGCGACCGGCGCATTTGCCGATGAGCTATTCCAAAAGCTGTCCCAAAACGAAACGGTCAATAGATAAAGAAACACCCCACAAGATTTCTTGTGGGGTGTTGTTTTATGCATTTACCAAAAAATCGTGCGCCGCGGTAAGCACCGCACGGTCAGAGTCGTGTGTCAGCCGTGCGACTGCCGCGTCAAAGGGTAAAAAGGCGGCATCTGCCACTTCTTCGGGCTGGCACACGATCGCTTCGTTTGCCGCCTGTGCCAAAAAGAACACCACCAGCTTTTCCACCTGTGGGCGGGGTGCATAGGTGATGGTGTGGCGGAATCCGTCTACAAAGGTGACGGTCAACCCTGTTTCCTCCGCAATTTCGCGCACAGCCGTTTCGTGCTCACTCTCGTCACCTTCTACGTGTCCCTTGCACAGTGTGTAATGCCCTTGCGTGCTGTGCAACACCAAATACCGCCTATCGGTGCCTGTACCGATAAACAGTACCGCGCCGCAACTTTTTTCCTGTTTCATAAAAAGCACTCCTTAATTTTGCTTTTGCACCAGCTTATACTCATCATAAAAGCGGAAGAACGGACAGCGTGCACGGTTGTCGCCAAAACGGCGCGCCTCGTCATCCTCGTCCAAGCCAATGTCCATATCGCAGATATATTCCCCATATTCTTCGTCAAAAGCATAATAGGCGCATTGTTCACACTGATCCATTGTTTTGCCCCTCTCTTTGTCGGTATTCGCGCGGTGTGCAAAGCATTTGCTTCAAAAATGCACGGTTAAAACTGCGCGGACAGGAAAATCCCACCTGATAAGCAATATCGGTCACCGACTCTGTGGTTTCTGTCAACAGCTTTGTCGCTTCGTTGACGCGCATCATATTGACGTATTCGTGAAAACCGATGCCTAACCGATCTTTGAATAGGTGAGAAATATAGTATTTCCCCACGCAAGCCTCTTCTGCCACCGTTTCCAGCCGCAGGTCGTCGCCCAAATGCGTCATGCAATAGTCGAGCAGGCTACGCAAAACATCATTTTCATTACCCTTGTTGGGTTCCAACTGCATCAGCGGCAATAACTGACCGAGCAATGCCAACCAATAGCCCTTGCGCACATATTCGGCATACGCCCCACGCTGTTGCGAGAGTTGTTCCAAAACGGCTACCGCCTCGGCAGGCAGCTCCTGTGCGGAAATGTGATTAAGGACAGGGCGTTGCTTGCGCAGGAGCGGTTTATAGTCACTGCACATTGACAGCGGCACGATCAAGAGCCAACTGCGCAGATCTGCGGAATCCTCGGAAAAGCTGTGCACCTGATTGGGAAAGGATAGGTAGATATCGCCCTTTTTAAGCGTGAAGGTTTTGGAATCGGCGTGGGCAACGGTGGTGCCCTGCTGGATCCAAGCAAGTTCTAAATCGGTATGAAAGTGCGGCGCGCATTGCAAAACGCGGCGCAGTTCTACCGTCAATTTTCCTGCGCGCTGTTCATGCTCAATCATAAAATCACCTCAAAAGAGCAATTTTTGACGCAATCTTTTCAATATTTGGCTTTTATTATAGCACAAACTGTCTTATAATACAAGCAGAAACCAAAATAAAAAGGAGTGCGACTTTATGAATTTCCCGATTGCAATACAGCTTTATTCGGTGCGCGATGACATGGGCGCAGATCCTATTGGCACTTTACAAAAGATAAAAGATATGGGTTATGACGGTGTGGAGTTTGCCGGTTTGGCAGGCTTGACCGCTACCGAGATGAAGGATGCGTGCGCGCGTATAGGGCTTACGCCGATTTCCGCACACGTGGG
>JAZSHG010000078.1:0-18935 GCA_045533135.1 Acutalibacteraceae bacterium | reverse complement strand
CTCCACGATGAAAACTCCACCTATGACCTCAACTTCCTCAACGCTGTGGACAAGATCCAGGCTGCTGCCGGTCTGACCGACGAGCAAGTTGTTGTTATGACCAACATTCCCGAAGGCAACGAGTGCTATGTTGCTGCTAAGGACCTCGTGGACCAAGGCTGCGACATTATCTTTGCTAACTCCTTCGGCCACGAGGATTTTATGATCCAGGCTGCGCAGGAGTTCCCGAACGTTCAGTTCTGCCACGCTACCGGCACCAAGGCTCACACCGCCGGTCTTGCCAACTACCACAACGCTTTCGCTTCCATCTATGAAGGCCGTTATCTCGCCGGTGTCGCTGCCGGTCTGAAACTCAACGAGATGATCGAAGCCGGTGAGTTCACCGCTAAAGAAGCCAAGATCGGTTACGTTGGTGCTTTTACCTATGCTGAAGTTATCTCCGGCTACACCTCCTTCTACCTCGGCGCCAAGTCTGTTTGCCCCACCGTTACCATGGATGTCCAGTTCACCGGCTCTTGGTATGATGCTCCCGAAGAGAAGAACGCCGCTGAGGCCTTAATTGCCAGAGATTGCAAACTTATCAGCCAGCACGCTGACTCTATGGGTGCCCCCTCTGCCTGTGAGACCGCCGGTATCCCCAACGTTTCCTACAACGGTAGCACCTATGAATCCTGCCCCGAGACCTTCATCGTCTCCTCTGCCATCAACTGGGCTCCCTACTACAACTACATTATCAAGTGCGTTGTCAATGGCGAGGCCATTGCTGCTGACTGGTGTGGCGGTATCGCTGAGGGCTCTGTTGTTCTGACCGGTATCAACCAGGATGTTGCTGCTAAGGGCACTGTCGATACTCTGAAGCAGGTTGTCGCCAGCCTGAAAGACGGCTCTGTTAAAGTGTTCAATACCGCCAACTTCACCGTTGGTGGCAAAACGCTTACCACCTATATGGCTGATGTCGATAGCGATGCGGCTTACACTCCCGATACCGAAGCTATCAAAGACGGCTATTTCAATGAGTCTTCTGACCGTTCCGCACCTTACTTCGATTTGAGAATTGACGGCATCACCCTCCTCAACGAGAAGTTCTAAGTTACTTATTTGGGTGGGGCATATTGCCCCACCCGAATCCATTTTGCTTTATGTTTGAAAAAAGCCGTTTGAGAACGGCTTTTTTGAAGTATGAAACGTAAAAAACGGAGGCGAAGGATTTGGCAAAAGAGATTACCATTGAACTAAAAAATGTCTGCAAGTCCTTTGGAGATAAGCTTGCGAACCACAACGTGAATCTCCAGCTCTATCGGGGGGAGATATTATCCATTCTCGGTGAAAACGGAAGCGGAAAAACGACTCTGATGAATATGATATCGGGCATCTATTTTCCCGACAGCGGTCATATCTTTGTCAACGGCGAAGAAGTTTCTATTTCCTCTCCGAAGGATGCATTTGATCTTAAAATTGGTATGATCCACCAGCACTTTAAGCTAATCGACGTCTTTTCTGCCGCCGAGAATATCATTCTCGGTCTGAAGGAAAAGGGTAAGTTTAATGTAAAGGCTACAGCTCAAAAGATCAAAGAAATCAGTGCCGCCTACGGTTTTGAGATCGATCCGATGAAGAAGATCCACGAGATGTCCGTATCTGAAAAGCAGACGGTTGAGATTATCAAGGTGCTTTACCGAGGCGCTGATATTCTCATCCTTGACGAACCCACCGCCGTTCTCACTCCGCAGGAGACGCAAAAGCTTTTTGCCATCTTGCGTCGCATGCGTGATGACGGAAAATCCATCATCATTATCACCCACAAACTGCATGAGGTTATGAGTATTTCCGACCGTGTTGCCGTTCTACGCAAGGGTGAATCCGTCGGCACCGTCAACACTGCGGAAACCACCGCCAATGAGCTGACGGAGCTTATGGTTGGCAAAAAGGTTTCTCTCAATATTGAACGTAGCGAGTCCGAAAACTGTGAGGACAGACTCATTGTAAACGGCCTCAACTGCGTCAACCGCGAGGGCGTTAAGGTGCTCGACGACATTTCCTTTACTGCGCGTTCCGGAGAGATCCTCGGAATCGCCGGCATTGCGGGAAGTGGTCAGCGTGAGCTTCTGGAAGCCATTGCGGGGCTACAGCATATCTCGCAAGGCGAGATACTGTACAATAACCCCAAAACAGGCGCTTGTGACAATCTTCGCGATAAAACTCCCATTCAGATCCGTGATTTGGGTGTGCGCCTCTCGTTTGTTCCCGAGGACCGACTGGGTATGGGTCTTGTTGCCAATATGGATATTGTTGACAATATGATGCTCAGAAGTTATCATAAGGGACACTCCATTTTTCTTGAGAGAAAGTCTCCTAAGGAGCTTGCGCTCAACGTCATCAAAGATCTTGCCGTTGTTACCCCTAACGAGAATACTTCGGTAAGACGTCTTTCTGGCGGTAACATTCAAAAGGTTCTGGTAGGCCGCGAAATTGCAGCAGCTCCGACCGTGCTGATGGCAGCCTATCCCGTCCGCGGCCTCGATATTGGTTCTTCCCACGCTATTTATAATCTTCTCAACAAGCAAAAGAAAAACGGTGTTGCTGTGATTTTCGTTGGTGAAGATCTGGACGTTCTGGTTGAGCTGTGTGACAGAATTATGGTCATCGGCTCCGGTTCTGTGACCGGTATTGTTGATGGCAGAACCACGACCAAAGAAGAAATTGGCTTGCTCATGACCAAAACGAGAGAGGAGGCTGCGCAATGACAATCAAAAATTTTTCGGTACACCTTGTAAAGCGCGCTCCCTTGCCGTGGTACAAAAGCGTAGGTATCCGTGCCGCGGCTATTCTCCTTGCCCTGATTGTTTCGGGTGTCCTGATCATGCTTCTCACCGATAAAAATCCCATTGATTTTTATTCCTCGATGATAAAGGGTGCGTTTGGCACAAGCCTTCGCATGTGGAGTCTTCTGCAAAACATCGCTATCCTGCTTTGCATCTCGCTAGCTGTGACGCCTGCATTTAAGATGAAGTTTTGGAACTGCGGCGCTGAAGGACAGGTGCTTATCGGTGGTTTGGCTACCGTCGCGGTGATGATGTTTCTCGGTGACAAGGTTCCGACTCCTTTGCTGTTGGTCATTATGGTTGCCGCCTCTGTTCTCGCAGGAATAATTTGGGCGCTTTTGCCCGCTGTATGTAAGGCACTTTGGAACACAAACGAAACGCTTTTCACACTGATGATGAACTACGTGGCTATCCAATTGGTGGCATTTTTCTTGAAAACCTTTGTCAAAAATGGTTCCGGTGTTTTGACCCCTATGCCCGAATACGGGTTGCCCGTTATTGCCAATCAGGATTATCTTTTGAACATCATTATTGTTGCGATTCTCACAGCTGTTGTTTTTGTCTACCTCAAATATACCAAACAAGGATATGAGATCGCGGTTGTCGGCGAAAGCGAAAATACCGCAAGATACATCGGTATCAACGTCAAAAAGGTCATTATCCGTACACTGGTCGTCTCGGGCGCCCTTTGTGGCGTTGCGGGCCTCCTGCTTGTCGGTGGTACAAACCACACCATCAGCACAACAACCGTTGACGGAAGAGGCTTTACGGCAATCATGGTTTCTTGGCTGGCGAAGTTCAACCCCATATTCATGGTGCTGACCAGCTTTCTTATCGTTTTCCTCGACCGCGGTGCGCGGCAGGTTTCAACCGACTTCCGCATCCCCAATGCGATTTCAGATATCGTAACTGGCATCATTCTTTTCTTTATTATCGGATGCGAGTTTTTCATTAACTACAAAATAGTCTTTTCGAAGAATCAAAAGGAGGATGCACAATGACGGCATTTATTGTCAGCGCAATCCGCCTTGGAATGACCTTCCTTTTCGGCGCAACCGGCGAAACGATCACCGAGAAGTCGGGACACCTCAACCTGGGTATTCCCGGCGTTATGTGCGTCGGCGCATCTTGCGGATGTTTTGCGGAGTATCTTTATCTTTCTGAAGTCGGTCGGAACATCAATGCGCTCCTCGCCATTATAATTCCCATCCTCGCTACTATGCTGGGTGGCGCAATTATGGGTCTCATTTATTCCTTCCTAACGGTGACCTTGCGTGCGAACCAAAATGTGACAGGCCTTGCACTCACCACCTTTGGCGTGGGGCTTTCTGACTATATGATCAACCGTACCGGCCCGATTTACAGCAAGGGCACGCGCTATTTCACCGCATCGCTTCCCTTCGCAGATGATCTTGGCGTTGTTGGTGAAATCCTCTTTTCACATGGCATTCTCATCTACCTTGCTATTGTGATTGCACTTGTCGCGTCGTACGTGTTGACCAAAACTCGCGTTGGTCTCAACCTTCGTTCGGTGGGAGAGGATCCCGCGGCTGCGGATGCGGCGGGTATCAGTGTTGCAGGCTACAGATATGGTGCAACCTGTATCGGATGTGCTATCGCTGGCCTGGGTGGCTTGTCCTTTGTTATGGACTATCTCCACGGCAACTGGGAGTATTGTATCGACGCGCTTGGTTGGTTGGCGATCGCCCTCGTTATCTTTACGGTGTGGAAACCCGGTCTTGCTATCGTTGGTTCCATCATCTTCGGTGCTCTCTACATTGCAAGTTCGTATATTACGGGTGTCAGTTTTGCCGATAAGGAGCTGTTCAAGATGCTCCCGTATGTGGTCACGATTGTTGTTTTGATATTTACGAGTATTCGTGACAAAAAAGAGAATCAGCCCCCTGCCAATCTTGGCCTCAACTACTTCCGTGAAGAGCGATAAGACGAATGGTATTAAAAAACGAGAAAAACCTTTGAGGTTTTTCTCGTTTTTTGCATATGCGATGACTCTTTGGAAAAGATAGTAGTCAAAGGGAGTGGTTATATGAAGCCCACGAAGCAGGAATACAGCAAAATGGTTAAAAAAGCGTCGCCGCCGTCGCCGCTGTTCAAAAATGCATCGCTGGCGTTTTTGTTTGGCGGTGTGCTTTGTGCTTTGGGAGAAGCGATTGCCCAATGGGCACAAATAGGAGGGCTGGAAGAAAAATCCGCCCGTGCCGTCAGCTCGGTGGCGTTGATATTTTTAAGCGTGTTGCTTACAGGCCTGCAGGTGTATGACAACCTTGCCAAGCACGCAGGCGCAGGTATGCTGGTGCCTATCACAGGCTTTGCCAATGCCATGTCCTCTCCTGCGATAGAGTTTAAGACCGAGGGGTTTATATTAGGGGTCGGTGCTAAGATGTTTACGATAGCAGGGCCGGTGATTGTGTATGGTGTGAGTGCAAGTGTAGTATATGGTTTCATTTATTGGATAACAACCTTATTCTAATGCAAAAGGGTTGACCGTAATGGTCAAGCCTTTCTTCAGTCATCCCAGCGTTCGACTGCTTCGATTCGTTTGATAATTTCATTTTTCATAATGTCAATGTCTTGCGTCTTATATTGCCCCTCTTTCTTGTTTGTTGAGAAGGCGATAATGATAATGCCGACCATCACAAAAGAGCCGACAAGAATATAACGAGTCATAACGGAAGTATCTACTTCCGGTTCCCAAAAAAGAGCCCGTAGAATGTAAAAAGCCCAAACAATTAAAGCCGAGAAAAGTGTAATCCATTTCCCCCAGCGTGCGGAACGGTGATGCAACGTGTATATAGCTACCTTCGTCTTTCCGTTTTCACTGAAAACCTCGCCGCGAACAGAATACATACGATCTCTGTTGCCGGATCTTCTTGACACGGCATTGTATACCGCCAGTTCACCATCTTCTGTGCAGGTGAACCCAAGCGGTGTACCTTGGCTGTCGCTCTCGCGA
This sequence comes from Acutalibacteraceae bacterium, assembly GCA_045533135.1. GTDB lineage: Bacteria > Bacillota > Clostridia > Oscillospirales > Acutalibacteraceae > HGM12789. The sequence continues at coordinate 13,139 of JAZSHG010000078.1, read as the reverse complement.
CACATTCCTCGCTGTTCTATGAGTCTTTCGATGGTTTTTTCGCGCGTTTCACGGACTTCTATAATCTGCTTGTCAATAATTTCGGTGGATTTAGAAAATTTCATATACTCACCTTGTTTTTGCCCATATTATGCTTTGGAAAATACATATTCTGACAACTTAGCTTCGGAAAAATCACCGTAAAAGCGTAGCTCCACCGTATGTTTACCAATGACAGGCGGCATAGAAATACAGTCGGTGGCGTATGCGGTGTTCGCGGCAACGGTTAGGCAAGTGTGGTATGCACCATCGATATACAGCTCTACCCGGACGTCTTGTTCGGCTTGCAGCGTGACGGCAAAGGTGTTTTCGCCGTCAAAATCCAGATAGCGGAAGGTGGCGGTGTCGTTGGGTTGTATTTGTGTGATGGCAAAACCGTGCGGAGAGGTTCTGTCGCCCGCAATGCGCACGTTGCCGCTCATTTCACAAGCGCGAAATGCGGGCATTACATCGCTTGCAGGGAGGGCATTTTCTCTGCCTGAGGTGGTCATTTTCACTTCGGCGATCTTGCCGTTTTCGTCAATGGTGATCGGCTCGATGCACACGTGACGAGAAAACTCACAGCCGTGGGTGGAACGATGGTAGAAAACATACCACTGTCCGTTGAAGCACTCGATAGAGCCGTGGTTATTCCATGTTTTGGGATCGCAGCCGAAGTTGTCGATGATAACGCCTTGATAGACAAAACCGCCCATAGGATTATCCGAAACGGCGTAACCCATTGAGGTGGCTTTGTTACCGTGACGGTGGGTGTCTGTGTACACAAAATAATATTTGCCCTTGATCTTTTTGACCGAGCTGCCCTCGTGGAACTCGTGTTCAGCCACACTGAGCGGTTGGGTGATGGTCTCAGGGTCGATCTCGACCATATTCTCTTTGAGCTTGGCGACGCGTACGCCGTCAAACTGTCCCCAATAGAGATATGCCTGCCCATCATCATCCATCAGCACAGCAGGGTCGATCATTGTCACGTGTGCGATAGGCCCCACGTCCTTAAAGGGGCCGTAGGGACAGTCGGAGACCGCCACGCCACAGCGACCATCGACAATACAGTAATAAAGATAATATTTGCCGTTGCGATAAGCGCAGTCGGGTGCATAGATCCCGCCGCCTGTTTTAGCCCACTCGACATCGTCAAGCCGGAAGGAAACGCCGTGATCGATCCAATCGATCATATTGTCCGAGGAATAGACGTGGTATTCTCTGCTACAATATTGCATACATCCTTCTATATCCAATGAGCCATAAAGGTAGATACGGCCGTCGGCCCAAACGTGTGCCTCCACGTCCGGAACGAAGGTGTAGGGACTCAAAATTGGATTGGGACAATACTTCATCATCGACACTCCTTTAAAAGGTTCTTATGTAGAGGCCTTTTTCTTTTCCTCTATGCGGTCAAAGGTATGCATCCAGTCTACGCTAAAAAAGTAGATGAGGAACACGACGGAACTTAGGCTCCAAGTGATAGGATATGCCCAGGAAACAGTGGTCAACTTGTCGACATACGTTAGCGCTACAGTGATGTAGGTTACACGGATCACGCACCAACAAGCCAGCATCGTAAACATCGGGACAGACGGTTTTCCTGCACCGCGCATAATGCTGGCAATACAGTGCGAGAAAGCCATCAAGCAGTAGAAAAGGCATATGGTACGCATATGTTGCGTGCCGAAAGTGATTGCTTTTGCGGAGTCGGTGAAAAGGGAGATCAACTGTGGCGCAAACACAAAGGAAAGAATGCCGATAATCTCCGCCATAATACAACTGCAAGAAATGCCAAACGCCACGCCCTTTTTCACGCGTTCATATTTTCGCGCGCCTAAGTTTTGGCTGACAAAGGTGGATAGTGCTTGGGTAAAGCAGGTGACAGGCAAAAATGCAAAACCTTCCAGCTTGGAATAGGCGCCACAACCGGCAACAGCGGATTTGCCAAAATCGTTGATGTTGGACTGCACAAACACATTCGCCAAAGCGATCACACTGTTTTGTGCACCGGAGGGGAGACCGTATTTGACGATCTCAAAAAGACTTGGCTTGTCAAAACGGATGTCTTTTACCGTAACGCGATAGGGAGCTTTGATGCGCAATAAATGGATACAGCACAAAAGAGCACTGACACCCTGTGAAATGGTAGTGGCGATGGCGGCAGAGCCGACACCCCAGTTCAGAGCACCCACAAAAATCATATCCAAAGCAATATTGGTAAGGGTTGAAAATAACAGATAGAGCAGGGGGTGTCTACTATCTCCGACGGCGTGCAAGATGCCAACAAAGACGTTGTACATCACTGTGAAAATAGCACCGCAGAAATACCAGCGGAAATAACTGATGGATTGCGGCAATACCTCTGCCGGCGTGTTCATCCACCGAAGAATGATAGGGGAGCAAGTAACACCCATTATGGTCAAAAACACACCGGCTACCAAACCAAACGCGATAGCGGTATGGATGCTTTTGCGCATAGCGTCATATTGCTTGGCGCCAAACAGGCGAGCGATGACCACGCCGGCACCCATGGCCAAGCCGTTGAAGAAGCTGATCATCATAAAGATCAAACTTCCCGAGGAGCTCACAGCCGCCAAGGCGTTATCATCAATGAAATTGCCCACACACCAAGCATCAAAGGCGTTATAAAATTGTTGTAAAACATTCCCCAAAAACACAGGAAGCGCGAAAAGTAACATGCCTTTCCAAATGGTGCCTTCTGTTAGGGAGAACCGCTTTTGATCCAAAAGGGACACTTCTTTCTGATTGATAAGTAGACCATATTTCTTATAGTGAAGTATACCATAATCGAGTGACGAAGTAAACGTTTATGGTAATAAATTATTGAAAAGCGAAGAGCGTTGTGCTATGATGACAATGTAATAGTTATCTACACAAAAAGTCCGAGGTGGTCAAGATGGATTTTTTTGCAGTCAATGGGAAAAGACCTGTTCGGTCGTCTGAACAAACGCGGCAGTTTGCCTACGAGTCACTTAACCATAAATACGGTAAGATGACAAGAGAAACGCCTTGTGTTTCGCTAGATGATTGTGCCGATTTTGAGAGCTTGGACCCAGTGCAACGTTATGATGCGGCAATCGAAAAAATCGTGCGCTGTGCGCCGATTCGCATCTGCGACGGTGAAAAGGTGAGCGGTGCCGCCACACTGGGTAACGCCATCAATCATGTCGTACCCGCAACCTTTCGCGATGAGAACATTTGCGTTTCCATCAGCCACCTGACCATTGATTTTGAAACGGTACTGAAAAAAGGCGTGAATGCCATTGAGCAACAGGCGCAAGAAGCGCTGGAGACCTATCGTGGCACCGAAAAAGAGCCGTTTATCCGCAGTTGTCTGCATTGTATTGCGTGTATGCGCGTGTGGCGCGACCGCTATCTGGATGCGTTGCGCGGGCAAGAAGCGTATGCCGCCAACTACCAAAATCTGCAAAAGGTACCGTTTTTGCCCGCTGAAAGTTTCTATGAAGCCGTACAAAGCTTGTGGTTTACCTTTGCCTTTGTGCGCCTTTGCGGCAACTGGCCGGCTATTGGTCGTATCGACTGGCTGTTGGGCGACTATTTGAAAAGGGATCTTGCCGCAGGCGTTTTAACCTGTGATGAGGCACGTGAGATCTTGGCGCACTTTTTTATCAAAGGCTGCGAGTGGGTTAGCGGTGGTGTCTACGGCAGTGGTGATGCTCAGCATTATCAGAACATTGTGCTGGCGGGCGTTGACGAAAATGGGGAAGAGGTGACAAATGAGGTCACTTACCTCGTTTTGGATATTATCGAGGAGTTCGGCATCAGCGACTTCCCGACGACGGTACGTATCAACAAAAACACCGACGAACAACTGCTCACGCGCGTGGCAGAGGTACTTCGCTACGGCGGCGGTGTGTTGGCTGTCTATAACGAGGAGCTGATCATCGAAGCAATGGTCGACTACGGCTACACGCTAGCTGAGGCGCGCAAGTTTGCCAATGACGGTTGTTGGGAGATGCAAGTCCCGGGCAAGACCTATTTCATCTATTCAGCTCTTGACGCGCTGCATCTTTTGCAAAATCAGACGCTCAAAGGTTATGACGGCACGGCCGGTTATGACACCTTCGAGGCGCTGTTTGCACAATTTGTTGCGGACTTAGGCGAAAATGTGCAGGCGTTTGGCGATAGCTTGCGTCAGTCGTTTGTAGATACATCTGACGCAAAAGAAAATTGGAAATGGAAACCGACAACGCCTTGCACCGTGGTCTCGCTCTTTGAACAGGGCTGTATTGAAAAGGGCTTGTCTTATCTGGAAGGCGGCCCTGTCTATAACGTGTTGTCTTTGCATATAGGTGGTTTGCCCGATGCGGTCAACAGCCTCTACGCCATCAAAAAGCTGGTCTTTGATGACAAGCTGATAAGCTTTACAGAACTGCTGGCGGTGCTTCAAAATAACTGGGAAGATTTTGAACCGCTGCGCCGTCTTGCGCTCACCAAATATGCCTATTTTGGCAATGATAACGATGAGGTAGATGAGATTGCCGTCCGCATTTTCGATGCTTTTGCCGACGCTTGCGACGGCCTTAACGGCTATACGGGCTATGCAACACCGGCAGGCGTCAGCACCTTTGGCAGGCAGATTGCGTGGGCGTCGCATCGCTTGGCAACGGCAAGCGGCAGAAAAGCACATGATGTTTTGGCGGGCAATTTTTCGCCTACCCCCGGTACAGACAAAGAGGGCGCTACCGCCATCATCAAATCCTATTGTAAGGTCAATCTGAAACGTGCCGTTTCGGGCGCGGCGTTGGATATAAAGCTTTTGCCGAGTGCTGTCAATCACAAGGACGGCTTGCAAACGTTGGTCGCGCTCATCCGCGGTTTTGTGACACTTGGTGGTTGCTTTATGCAGCCCGATATCGCAGATACCGTCTTGCTTAAAGCGGCGCAAGAACACCCGGAGGAGTATCAGAATCTTTCGGTGCGTGTGTCTGGCTGGAATGCCCGCTTTGTGACGCTGGACAGATCGTGGCAGGATATGATCATTGCCCAAACGGGGAATACATTCTAACCGAGTAAAATATGTTATTCGAGGTGCATTTATGAAAAAGAGTTTGTTGCCAATGTTGGCTGTGATAGGTGCGCTGGCATTTGTCGTCTTAGCAAATATTCTTTTTAACAAGCCGCCCACAACGCTCAATGAAGAATATATCAATTCCTGGATTTTGATGGACGATGAGCCTATCGATAAAATACTATTTACCAGTCAAGGAAACAACTACACCACGTGCATATGCAGTGTATCGGACGATGAGCTGATGCTGTTGGTATTGCAAAATAATGAAACGTTTGATATGCATTTTCGGCAAACTTTTGCTTTGGATACTTTAACGGAAGACCCCGCAAAAACGATGACCGATGCACTGCTTTCAGAAGAAAACATTATGTATAATATCTTCTTGAATCCACAAACGGATTCCGTGAAGATCGCTGATAAAGAGCAAACCGTTCACACATTCCAACACAATGAGCAGGCCATCGGTTTTTGGTGGTTTGAAATAAACTGAAGAAAAGAAGAGTGTGGATAAAATCCTTCATTCCTTGTTTTTGGAAGGAGCAACGTATATGCGAATATACAATTTAGGTTCACTCAATATAGATTATGTGTATCAGGTGGAGCATTTTGTGTCCGCCGGTGAAACATTGGCCTCTTCAAATATGCAAACTTTTGCAGGGGGCAAAGGCCTTAACCAGTCTGTGGCATTGGCAAAAGCCGGTGCCGCCGTGTTGCACGGAGCCGTCTTGGGCAATGATGGTGCAATGCTGCAAAAAACGCTTGCAGAGGCAGGCGTTGATACAAGCCGCCTTAAAATCGGCGAGGGCAGTAGTGGTCATGCCATCATACAGGTGGATAAGAACGGACAAAACTGCATTTTGCTGTTCGCAGGCACCAATCATCAGATTGATCGTGCGTATATCGAGGAATACCTTTGCGATGCGGAAAAAGGCGATATTTTGCTCCTGCAAAATGAAGTGAGTGGTCTTGCCGATGCTATGGCGGTTGCACAGGAAAAGCAGATGCAGATCGCGTTTAACCCTTCGCCAATCGATACGCAGATAGCAAAGCTACCGTTGGAGAGCGTTAAGTGGTGGTTTTGCAACGAGATTGAAAGCGCGGCACTGTTTGGCGGCGGTGATGTTGAAACGATTGTCGAAAACTTCCGTAATCGCTATCCTGAGAGCGCCCTTATCTTAACACGCGGCGAAAAAGGCAGCATCTATATCGATCGCGACTGCATACATGAACAGCCTGCCTGTAAAGTGATCGCGCTTGACACTACAGCGGCCGGAGATACCTTCACGGGATATTTTCTTGCGGCAGTAACAAAGGGTGCGTCAATTGATGCAGCCATGCTTTTGGCGACAAAAGCCTCTGCCATAACGGTTACAAGACGCGGTGCTTCCGATGCAATTCCTACGCTAAATGAGGTCAATGCGTGAGAGCAAGCCAAGGGGGGACATACAAATGAAACTGGATGTTGATTTTCAACATGTTATCGGCGAGATCAAGCCGATGCACGGGGTGGGACAGCCGCCAATCCTGGGGATGGATTTTTCTATGTCCGATTATCTGAAAGCGGCGCGCGTGCCGTTTTCACGCCTGCATGATGTTGGCGGCCCGTTTGGCGGCAATATGTTTGTGGATATTCCGAACATATTTCGGGATTTCAGCGCTGATCCGTATGATCCCCAAAGCTATGATTTCGGTTTTACCGATCAGCTGATCACCGCATTGGTGGAGCGGGGGATAGAGCCCTTTTTTCGCCTTGGTGTCACCATTGAAAACTATCGCGCCATACGTCCCTATCGCATCCACCCACCGCAGGATTATCAAAAATGGGCACAAATCTGCGAAGGCATTATCCGTCACTATACCGAAGGCTGGGCAAATGGCTTCGCCTATAATATCCGCTATTGGGAGATTTGGAACGAGCCCGACAACTTTGAGGATCCCGAGGAAAACCAAATGTGGACGGGCACTCCTGAGGACTATTATCGCCTGTATGAAGTGGCGTCCAAACATCTCAAATCCTGCTTCCCACATCTGAAAATTGGCGGCTATGCGAGCTGTGGCTTTTATGCGATCACCAATACCAAGAGTGCCTTTGCCGCCTGTTCGCCACGCGAGCAGTATTTTGTGGATTTCTTCCATGGCTTTATGCAGTATATTAAAGAGCACGATTGTCCGCTTGATTTCTTTTCGTGGCACAGCTATGCAGGCATCAACGAAAACGTGCGCTGGGCGGCATATGTGCGCGAACAGCTGGATGCCTACGGCTACACCACGACCGAGCATACCCTCAATGAGTGGAACTGTGCGCCGCAAACCAAAGGGTCTATGTCCCATGCCGCTTTGACTTGCGGTATGTTGGCGGCACTGCAGAACACATCGCTTGCGAGCGCGATGTTTTACGATGCCGCTTGTATGCCGAATATTTACGCAGGGTTATTTGATTGCATGACCTTCAAACCCCTGCCTGCCTATCAAGCGTTTGCGGCGTTTGGCGAGCTTTATGCGCGCAAACAGCAAGTGTTTGTTGGTGAATTGCCGAGCGGCGTGTATGCCTGTGCGGCCAAAGCAGAAGACGGCTTTTTGGTGCTTGTGAACACCACCGATGCGCCCGTGTCGCTCAACATATCCGTAAGTGGCGCGAAAGCACTGTCGGCTTGCGAGATATTGAGCACTTCTGCCACGTGGCAAGGCTTTTCACTTGACAGCGCGTTACCACCCTTTGCCGTGGTGAAGCTCAACTACTCACTCACATAATTAAAAACAGGCTTAGGAATTGAACAAGTCCAGTAAAAACGGACAATAGAAAAAAACACCCTCCTATGGTAGAATTAAAACAACTATCATAGGAGGATTTTTTATGCCAAGAAGTTATCGACATATTAAAGAATACGAAAGAGAGATATTAGAACTTAAAGCTCAAGGAAAAACATTAAGAGAGATTGGAGCAATGTATGGGTTTACATACGAGCAAGTACACAATTTCATCAGTAGATATAATATAAATCAACGCAAACTTGCAGCAGGAATAGTATTAAAACGCAAAGGTAGACCATCTAAAGACTATGTTGTAACTGAACAAGATAAAGTTGCCGAACTGAAATATATCCTTGCTCGCAAGGATGCAAAAATCAAATCGTTAGAAATGGAAAATGAATTAATGCGGGATTTTCTCTCGCTCACCGAAAGGAAGTGAGAACAAGCGTAAAATACATGGTAATCTACCGCCATAAAGACAAGTATGGTGTTAGTGAAATGTGTAGATTCTTTAATGTATCAAGAAGTGGATATTATGACTATGTTAAAAGAATGGATATACCTGCATGGGATTTATCGTTGGCAGAGAAAATACGAGAATGTCAAGATGAATGCGGTAAAACCTACGGATATCGCCGAGTCCATATATGGCTTGAAAGAAAAGGTATTTATCGCAATCCAAAGACAGTGTTAAGAGTAATGCAGAAATATGGGTTGTTATCGGTAATCAGAAGAAAGAAATTCCGTAACTATGGAAATTATCTGCACAAATATCCTAATCTGCTAAACAGAGATTTCTCTGCCAAAAGACCAAATCAAAAGTGGGTTACGGATATTTCATACATACACACTAAGCAGGGTGTGTTGTACCTTTCGGTTATCAGAGATTTGTATGACAACAGTATTGTCGCATACAAAACTGGCACGGAACAAAATATCAATCTTGTTTTGAGCACCATTAGAGAAGCCAAGAAAAAAGAGAAGGTCACCGCAGAGCTGCAACTCCACAGTGACCAAGGCTTTCAATACACATCGCATCGGTATTTTAAGCTAACACAATCATACGGCATTACGCCGTCAATGTCAAGACGTGGTAATCCTTATGACAACGCTTTAGCAGAAAATTTCTTTTCCATTCTTAAAACAGAGTGCATTTACCGAGTAAAACTTCAAACCTATGAGGAGGCTCGCCTCCTCATAGGTGAGTATATCCATTTCTACAACTATCAACGTATCCAACTAAAAACAAAACTGACACCACTCGAAAAGCGATGTCAGTATGTTGCTTAAAATTTAATTTTAACTACCATGGGGTTCTTTTTGCACTGTCCGCACAAATTGGAGCAGTTCAATCGATGACCGCCGTTTTTTAGGTTTCTTGTAAACTGCCGATGGTTTCGAGCTTGTCACCACAAGTGCCAAGCCGCTCCTTGCCGCCGATGACGCACACGACCGATTCCTCTGCCAATCGGCGCAACGTCGGGCATAGTGCGCGCAACTGATCACGGTCGGTAGCGAGAATCTCTTTTTGCAGACGGCAAACATCCTCGTAGGTGCGACCGCACAGCCAGCGTACCGTTGCCGTCATACCCTTGCTGTTGGGGGTGAGTAGCGGATCGACCGCCGCCACCGCACCGATGATATACGGTTGGTGTTCCTCATCACCGTCGCAGAACTGCTCCAAAAATGCCGCCGCTTGTGCATAGCAATCCAGCGAACGCGCAGGCTGAGGATCGCGGTAGGAATACATCGCTACCGTGCCGTTGGGGCGCGCCAAAAAGCCTGTGCCATAGGCACCGCCCTGCACGCGCACACTGTTCCACAGGTATTGCAGGGAAAGCAGATTGGCCGCCACGCGCAAGGTGCCGTTATAGGTCGCCTCCAACTTTGACAGATGGCTACCTGCCACCGCAAAGGCCACAGGCGCAGGAATGCGCACACCCTCACTGCGAAGCGGCAGTAGCGGTATTTCGCTATTTTTGACACTGACACCGGCCATCGGCACCAAGCTTGCCAGTGCGCGGCAATAGCTCTCGTCAGCAGGGCCGGTTACACTCACCGTCAGACGCTCGCGTACAAAAACGCGACTGTAAAGTGCCGCAAGGTCGGCAATCAACGTGTCGGCATTCGCTTCAAACTGTTCCTCTTGCCGACGCACCCAACGGCTGTTTTCGAGCCCGCTGAGATATTCATTCATCGCGCCCTCTACCGTGCAAGCCGCCGCCACACGTCCTAACGCATAGCGGTGCCCGGCCATCGTCAGATTTTCCTCATCCGCCAATTTGCGCTGGCGCAAAACCTGCAAAAGCAGTGCCTTATCGTCCAACTGTGATGCACAGAGAATTTCACCCAACAGGGAAACCGCTTCGTTCTTTTTGCTTTCCAGCACGCTGACGCTGGCAACCAGATAGGGGGTCGCCTCGTCGGCATTTCCGTCGCGCGTGTACGCTGTCGATGCAAAAGAAAGATCGCCCAAGCGGTCACGCAGAATGGTCTGCAAGGTCAGACGGTCATAGTGAGCGGTGGCGGCCTGTCCCAACAGATCCGACAGGAAAGACACACAGGAAAGCTCCTGCGGCGACAAGCCTGCCAGCGAGAAGAAAAGATGGATATACACAATGCCATCGGTATCAATATTGTGTCTGAGCACCTCACAACTGCACAGACGCTCTACCGTTTGCGGCAGATCCTCGGGCAATTCGGTCACGTCTGCGATAGACAGCTTTGGCAAAGTGGCCAGCTCCTCGGGGGTATCCTGTCGCAGTTGCGCGGCCTTGAGTGCCTCCTCTTGCGCCACAAACTGTGTACGCTCCTCATCCGACCAAGCAGTTGCCGCCGACATAAGCCGCGCTTCTTCGGCTGCCTGCTTTTCTTCGCCCAGCGAAGCGGACGCGGTGAGTATCAACAGTGCGCTGTCGGTATCTTTCAGCAAGGTATCTTGCAGCAATTCCTCAAAATAGTGGCTGTCGATTTTCTCGCGCAAAGATGCAAACAGCGCATCACAGCAGAGATTTTGTGCAGGATCGCCGCCATACAGCCAGCTTTCCATCATTGTCATCGCATACACAACGCCGCGCGGATAACTGCCGTAATCCTTTTCGCGCACACGAAATTCCAGACAGTTGAGTGCCGCTGTGAGCTGTGCCTTATCAAGTCCGTTTTGCACCAATCCGCAAAGGGTATCGGCAACCGTTTTTTTGACTGCTTCCACCTTGTCGGCAGTGGTGTTGCGCACCTCCAGCATCAACAACTGTTGCTGTGTACCGTCATCGCTCTGAAAATAGATATCCTCCGCCAGTTGGGCATCCAGCACCGCTTTTTTAAGCGGTGCCTCGTTCGAGCCGCACAGCACGTCGGTCAATATCCGCATGGCGGCCGACCGCTCATTATCGGCATAGGTGCCGTAATTATAGCCCCATGCCATCTGCACGCGCCCCTCATCGGCGGCGTTCGCCACCTCGTAGGGGCAGGTCGCTTCGGTGTAGGCAACAGGCGCTTGCATCGGGATATCGCTGTCAACCGCTAAGTAGTCATACGTGCACAGGAAGCTATCCAGCAGCGCAAGCGTATCGTCCGGTGCCACTGCACCGTCCAAGAAGATATAGGCGTTTGACGGGTGGTAATAGGTTTTGTGGCAATGGATAAACTGCTCATAGGTCAAATTGGGGATGCTGACAGGATCGCCACCCGAAGAAAAACGGTAGCAGTTATTGGGGAACAGACGGCGCGTGAGCTCCTGATACATCACCGTTTCCACATCGGAATAGGCACCCTTCATCTCATTGAACAGACGCCGTTATAGGTGGGCTTGTCCTCCTCGAAGGCATAGTGCCAGCCCTCTTGACGGAATATCTCGGGTTTTTGGTAGATAGCAGGATGAAGCACCGCGTCCATGTACACATCAACGAGGTTGAGAAAATCCTTATCGTTGCGGCTGGACACCGGATACATGGTTTTATCGGGGAAGGTAAGGGCATTAAGGAAGGTGTTGAGCGAACCCTTGAGCAGTTCCACAAAAGGCTCTTTGACAGGATATTTATCCGAACCGCACAGCACCGAATGCTCCAAAATATGAAACACGCCCGTGTCATCCTCGGGGATCGTCTTGAAAGTGATCGCAAAGGTTTTATTATTATCGGCACGTTGGAGCCAGACAAGGCGTGCACCGTTTTTCTCGTACGTCATCTCCCACAGGTTGGCTTTGAGTTCCTCCAACCGGCGGCAAGCGGTAACGGTAAATCCGTGAATATGGTCATTGATCTGCATAGCTGTACCTCACTTTGCGCGCATATATGCTTCATTTTAGCACAATGCCAAGGATTGTCAAGGCGAACAGGCGCGAAAAAAGTCCTGCTCTCGGCAAAAGAGCAGGACCTGTTGGTGTATTCTTAAAGGCGCGAGGTCGAAGACAGCGGAATCAGCAACGGTGCACCGCCGTTATTATAATAGTACAGTGCTCCGTTTGCATCAACATATAACGGCGTCCCCACAAACAAGTTGGCCGCCGCAAAGGCAGTCGTGGGTAGGTGGTCATTATCCATCACCTGTACAGCGCCTTTTTGCGTAAAGGTTTTTAGCATCTCTTCGCTAGCACTGATAGTCGGTCGCTCGCCGTGCGTATACAGCTCGCCGTCCACAAAAACATAGACACCTTTAATAGCCCCCAAATATCCCGTGGGGTGTCCGTAAATCGGCACCTCTGACGGCGATGTAGTCGGAGGGGACACGTTTTCTGTGTCGACGGTTGACGGTGACACCGTCGTCAAGGTCGTTGATGTCGATGCAACTGTTGACGGTGCAGAGTCAGAAGGTGTCGACGTGTTTGTCGGTGCTGTCGCACAGGCGCACAGGCAAACCAGCGCACCCACCAACAGCAAAGCCATCTGCTTTTTCATCAAACCACCCCCTTCGTGTATATATGACAGAGTGGGGGCAAAAAGTTGGCGGCAGAAAAAATTTTTTAGAAATAATTTTCCGTGAGATTCCTTAGGCGACTGGGAAAAGCCGAAAAAGCCTTTAATTACCGCGAAAAACGGGCTTTTTCTAAAAAACAAACGCTCAATAAAAAAATCATTATTTTAACCGAAAAATACGGCGTGTCGAGGGCGCATAAGGGAAAATTTGAGGGAAAATGTGATTTTAACAAAAACCAATTTTTTATGAACGAGCAAACGAACTGTGTGATGTACAAAATCCCACCTGCAAACTGTGTGTTTGTAGGTGGGATTTTTTATTAGCACGGATGCGCTCTACATAGTTTGCTTTTATAAAAAAGCTTAACAATTTGCATAAATAAAGGGCAAGTCGG
>JAZSHG010000232.1:0-4200 GCA_045533135.1 Acutalibacteraceae bacterium | reverse complement strand
TGGCAGTACTAATCGTCCGAGGGCTTGACCTTTGTCAGTCACAGCCGTTGCGAGAGCTACGGTAACGGACTGTGACCCGCATTCGTTTAACGAATCGCTTGATCTCTGCGGCATTCGATGCTGCCGCACTCCTCACTTTTCCTCCTTTCAACCTTTATTCAGTTTTCAGGGTGTGGACAAACTAAAAAACTAACAGCCTTTCCGCTTGGAAAGGCTGTTTTTGTTTTTGCAATTACCCTTTCAGAGTTTATCTTCAAGATCAAAATGTTTTTTATTGTAGGCAATAATATTTTTTTGCTTTCTAACACTTATTATGTAAAAATCATCGTTCACATCAGTATATTCATATAGTGTTTTATCAGATGTTACAAACAGCTTAGCCCAACGATAATTTTCACCATACGGTATGTTGTATGTGCCACTTTTAGCAAATATAAGTCTATAAGGTTTTGCGACCGAAACCCTCGTATGATATTTTCTTTCCTTTTTGTCGACAACCCAATCGCTTGTAATTGTATAATTTTCTTTTTTTATGGATATCATTCCGATAATAACCGTTGTTAGATCATAAGATACTAATAGGAAACAAATAGCGCAAAAAACGATTGAGAATATAAGTTCAAATGAGCTACAAGGATTATAAAAGAATAAAACAATATTTAGTACAATTATATTGGCGATTGGTATGATCAGTATGGCTAATAATATATCTCTAATTTTACTGAAAAAAATGTTTGTACAAATCTTTTTTTATGCCTTCAGCAGTTAGTAATTCTTTCTTCACATTATCAACCCCTATACAAATATACAAAATGATCATAACATAAACAACAAAATACATTCTTGAGATTCTTCAAACAAGGCACTTTTCTGCGTTATTCTTGAAATTCAAAAAACTTCGTACTGTAAGCCAATAAAATGCGTCGGTTTCTATCAATCACCAAATAGAAGGTATCCCCAATGCTGGCGTTATAAAAAACGCCTTGATCGCTCATAGAGTAGTTTTCAGATGAATGGTAGTTTTCTCCGCTGGGAATAGCGTAGTTTCCGTATGACGAGAACTCAAGAGCGTAAGGCTCGCCCAGACGGGATCTGGAGCCAACCCGTTTTTCCTCTGTGTCGATAAGCCTGTCCGATATGACTTCAAATTCATCGTTTCCTATTGTGCGATAATTCTTACGGGCTTTTATGAAAGATGCAATACAAAGAGTGGCGACAAGGAGGAGTAGTAGTATAAGAAACAATCCCAAAAAACAAACCAGGAGATAGCCAATCATATCATTATTTTTTTCAAAAGACATGATAGCCACAATAAGCCCAACAATAGGTAACAATAACACAATCGGTATAATTATTAGTGGTATTGTATCGCGGAAAGAATTGTGATTGTAATCTTGCTTGATCTTTTCTCGGGTTAATATGTCCTTTTTCATAATACCCCTCCCCTTGGTTATTATTATAATACAGCTACCCCCAAAAAGAAAGAACAAATTATAAAAGAACTATCGCGGTTTGTTGTATCGAATTTATACTCAAGAACAATTCACAATACAAGCAAAAAAGAAACCTGCAACCAAACGGTTGCAGGCTTCTTAACATTATAATTTCAAAATCCACGTTGCCATACGGAAATAGACAAGCAAAGACAGTGCGTCGACGGTGGTGGTGATGAACGGACTGGCCATAACGGCGGGGTCAAATCCTAACCGCTTTGCCAGCATCGGCAGCGTGCAGCCGACGACCTTGGCAATCGAAACGGTGACGATCATTGTCAGAGATACCGTCAGTGCCACCCAAGGTGTGATATCGGCATTGCCCAGCAGTAGCCCATCGAACAGCCAAATCTTGAGGAAACTGGCAATTGACAGCACGATGCCGCACAAAACGGCCACACGCACCTCTTTCCAAATGATGCGCAGGATGTTACGCAGTTCTACTTCACCGAGCGAGAGACCGCGGATGATGGTGACCGAAGCTTGGCTGCCGGAGTTACCGCCGGTATCCATCAGCATCGGAATAAAGGCGGTGAGGATGACCGAGCCTGCCAATTTTGCTTCAAAGCTGGTGATGATCATACCGGTAAAGGTGGCGGAGATCATCAACAAAAGTAGCCACGGAATACGCTTTTTCCACGTCTCAAACACGCCCGTTTTCATATAGGGCTTGTCGGTCGGCGTGATAGCCGCCATCTTTTCGATGTCTTCGGTATTTTCCTCCTGCAGAACGTCGATGGCGTCATCAACCGTAACAATACCGACCAAACGGTTTTCACGGTCAACGACAGGAATGGCCAAAAAGTCGTATTTACTGAACTGTTGCGCCACATATTCCTGGTCATCCAGCGTGTTGACGGAAACCACGTTGGTTTCCATAATATCAGCGATATTGCTGTTGGGGTCGGCAAGAAGCAGATCTTTGACGGTGACCACACCGACCAAGTGGCGGTTTTCGGTCACATAGCAGGTATAGATTGTCTCCTTATCCACACCGCCGTATCGAATTTGCTCAAAAGCCTCCGCAACAGTCATGTGGCGGCGGAGATTGACATATTCGATGGTCATCACGCTACCAGCACTGTCTTTAGGATAGTGCAGGATGTCATTGATAGAACGGCGTGTGGCGGTATCGGTGTTTTTGAGGATACGCGCGACCACATTGGCCGGCATTTCCTCAATCATATCAACGGTATCGTCCACGAAAAGCTGATCCAGTGTTTCACGCAATTCGGCGTCACTGAAAGATTGGATGAGCTGTTGCTGCTGTTCCGCCTCCATATAGGTGAAGGTTTCAGCGGCCATTTCTTTAGGAAGCAGACGGTAAACGATCAAAAGATCTTTTCCCTCAACATCTTCCAAAAGTTGTGCAACGTCTGCCGGCAAAAGCTCGGTCAGCTTTTGACGCAGCACAGGGAATTGACGCATCTCGATCAATTCCAACAGTTCATCGAACTGCCGGTCGAGGCGCTCTTGGGTTTCATTTTCCACAGTGATTCCTCCTTTTCGTAGTATTTACGGATAAAGGGGAGTCACCCACGAGGAAGTTTACGCGACAACCGTATGGTGCGCTGTCACAGCATACAACAAATACAGTTGCCGCACCCGACCTCGGGGTACGCTACTCCCACTGCCCGTGGCGTCCATACGGTCACCTCCTAAAAAAATCTGATAAAAACACCCCACCGTGCGGCGCACGATGGGGCGTTGCATCTTTTATAGTATACCGCACAAGAAACTCATTTGTCAACAGGCGGTACATTTTTTTCGCTCTTTGCGGCGGCAAGTGCCTCTTGCCATCTGTCGGGCGATAGGGCGGTGTTGATGTATTGCAACAAGCGAGAGGTGGAGAGATAACCGGGAAGTGCCAATTCTTTGAGTAAGGCCTGGCGCAATGCTGCACTGTGCGGTTGACCGCAGAGGCCTAAATCAAATAAGTCGGCGGTGGTGAGGTTTAGCTGCGGCACGCCACTTTGTTCATCCAAAATTGTCGCACCTGCTTGGCGTAAAGCTTGCTCAATGGCGGCGCTATCAATACCTTCAACACCCAACAGACCCTCTTTTGAAGGCGCGGTTTTGCGGCGCTCTTTGCCGACAATGGGGGGGATATAGGCTTGTTTGACGCAGGAGGGAGGAACGGCGCCACCGAGATAATTGCGAATGAGCATTCCGGCGCTGTCGCTGTCGGTCAGAATGATAAGACCGCGTTCGGTGGCCAGACGGCGTAGGAAGGCGAGACGCTCTTTATCTTTGAAGATGCCAAAGCCGTTGGTTTCGATGATGAGTGCATCCACCACTGCCTGCAATTTGATGCTGTCATATTTGCCTTCGACAACGATCGCTTCGCGTATGCGTATCATAGCGAGCCTCCCTTTGCCAACACGATCAATGAGGCAACGGTTTGCTCCAACACCACACGCGGTGATGTGCGAGAACCTTTCATACGGGTGTCGGCCTGCGCGAGCAGGTCTAAGCATTGCCGCAAGCGAACAACATCCCAACGCTGGCAATCTGTAGCGGCATTGCGCAGGACAAACTCTCGTCCGCGGTAGCCGAAGGTGCTTGCTAAGTCGGTAGCGGCTATGCCGGCGCTGATGGCGGTTTTTACGCGATAAAGATCAACAAACGCACCTGAAAGCACTGCCAAAATGGCGACAGGTTCTTCACGCGAGGCGAACAGGCGGTGCAAAATGCTGTAGGCGGTGCG
>JAZSHG010000214.1:0-5185 GCA_045533135.1 Acutalibacteraceae bacterium | reverse complement strand
AGCACCGCGATGCTGTCAAGACGTGCTTCCAGCTCCTTGTAGTAGGACAACACACCGTCACCCGTCAGCGCTTCAATACGGCGCACACCGGCGGCAATACCGCTCTCAGAAAGAATCTTGAACACCGCGATAGCGCCCGTGTGGGAAACGTGCGTACCGCCGCACAGCTCCTTGGAGAAGTCACCCATCGTGACCACACGCACGGTATCGGCATATTTTTCGCCAAACAGCGCCATAGCGCCCGTCTTTTTCGCTTCTTCCAACGTCATCTCGGCGGTGTTGACCGCGAGATCGGCGGCGATCTGCGCATTGACCAGCGCTTCGACCTCACGGATCTGCTCCGCGGTCATCGCCTGGAAATGGGCAAAGTCAAAGCGCAGTCGGTTGGGGGTAACCAGCGAGCCTTTTTGCTCAACGTGAGAACCCAGCACCGTTTTGAGCGCCTTTTGCAACAGGTGTGTAGCGGAGTGGTTTTTACAGGTAGCGTTGCGGCCCTTAGCGCAAACGGTCAGTGTCACCGTTTCACCCATCGCTATAGCACCCGAAGCCATCACGCCCACGTGGCCGACCTTGCCGCCGCGCAATTTGATGGTTTCCTCAACGGTGAACACACCGTTAGCGGTAGCAATTTCACCCACGTCACCCTCTTGGCCACCCATTGTGGCATAAAACGGCGTCTGCTCAGTAAACAGGGTGCCGCGCTGGCCCTCCATCAGCGAATCCGCAAGCGCACTCTCCCCTGCAACGGCCACGATCTTGGAGGTGGCGGTCAAGCTGTCATAGCCAACAAAATCGGTGGTAAGCGCGGGATCCAACAGGTCGTAAACGGTCGCATCCGCGCCCATATAGTTGGTCTTTTGACGTGCATCACGCGCACGGGTGCGCTGGGCGTTCATCTCGGCGGAAAAGCCCTCTTCGTCCAACGCATAGCCTTTTTCTTCCAAAATCTCACGGGTGAGATCCACAGGGAAGCCATAGGTATCATACAGCTTGAACACGTTAGCGCCCGACAGCGTCTTTTCGTTCGCCGCCAGCAGTTCCTGCTCCATGTCAGCCAGCACGCGCAAGCCCTGGTCGATGGTCTTGTTAAACTGTGCCTCTTCGTTGCGCAGTACGGTAAGGATGAATTCCTGCTTCTCTGCCAATTCGGGATAGCCGTCTTTGGAGCCGGCGATCACCACCGTGCTCAGATCTGCCAGGAAGGAGCCTTCGATGCCCAGCAGGCGTCCGTGACGTGCCGCACGACGGATCAAGCGGCGCAGCACATAGCCGCGGCCCTCGTTGGTGGGCATAACGCCATCGGAAATGAGGAAGGTGGCAGAACGGATATGGTCGGTGATCAAACGGATGGACACATCGTCGTCTGCATCCTGTTTGTACACTTTATTGGCAATATCACACACCTTCTGACGCAGTGCATGCAGGGTATCCACATCAAAAATAGAGTCCACATCCTGCACGACCACGGCCAGGCGTTCCAAGCCCATACCGGTGTCGATGTTTTTGTTTTCCAGCGTGGTGTAGTGTCCCTCACCGTCGTTTTCGAACTGGGTAAACACGTTGTTCCACACTTCCATATAGCGGTCGCAATCGCAACCGACGGTGCATTCAGGCTTGCCACAACCATATTTTTCGCCGCGGTCATAATAGATCTCGGAGCAAGGACCGCAAGGACCTGCGCCGTGCTCCCAGAAGTTATCCGCTTTGCCGAAACGGAAAATGCGGTTTGAGGCAATGCCGATCTCTTTGTTCCAGATGTCAAAGGCTTCGTCGTCTTCGGTGTAGACAGAAGGATAGAGGCGATCGGCATCCAAGCCCACCACCTGCGTCAAAAACTCCCACGACCACGCAATAGCCTCGCGTTTGAAATAGTCGCCAAAGGAGAAGTTGCCCAGCATCTCAAAAAAGGTGCCGTGGCGCGCAGTTTTACCCACGTTTTCGATATCGCCCGTACGGATGCACTTCTGACAGGTGGTCACACGCTTGCGCGGCGGCACCTCAGCGCCTGTGAAATAGGGCTTGAGGGGAGTCATACCTGCATTGATGAGAAGCAGGCTCTTGTCATTTTGCGGCACGAGGGAGAAGCTGTTAAGACGCAGGTGATCTTTGCTTTCAAAGAAAGACAGATACATCTCACGCAGTTCATTGACGCCGTATTTTTTGTTCATTTTCGTCATCCTTTCCTAAAAAACAGAAAAAGCCCCCGTCCAATATGGGACGGAGGCTTCCGTGGTACCACCCAACTTGCACCGCCAAAGGCGATGCCGCTTTGTCGCCGTTAACGCCGACGATACGGCCCGTTCATCACGGGCGGCTCCGAGGTGGCGCTTCGCCGACGGTACCAAGCACCCTTTCAGCCGACATAAGTCGGGGTGCTCTCTCTGAGGGCCGTTCTTGGCGAATGAATCCTCATCCACGCCTGTTCATATCTTTATCAGTATAGTCTGCAAACGCCCTTTTGTCAAGGGATTTTTGGCAGTATATCAATCCAAATAGTCCTTGAGCTTCTTGCTACGGCTGGGATGGCGCAGCTTACGCAACGCCTTCGCCTCGATCTGGCGAATACGCTCACGGGTGACGTCAAACTCCTTGCCGACCTCTTCAAGCGTACGCGGACGACCATCCTCCAAACCGAAGCGCAGACGCAACACCTTCTCCTCACGAGGAGTCAAGGACGCAAGCACCTCCGCGAGTTGCTCCTTGAGCAAAATATGCGAAGCGGCATCCGCAGGCGCAGGCGCTTCATCGTCGGGGATAAAGTCACCCAGGTGGCTATCCTCTTCCTCGCCGATGGGAGTTTCCAGCGACACGGGCTCCTGTGCCACACGCATGATCTCACGCACCTTGTCCACGGACATATCCAACTCTTTGGCGATTTCCTCCGCCACAGGCTCGTGACCGTTTTTATGCAACAACTGGCTGGACACCTTTTTCACCTTGTTGATGGTTTCCACCATGTGTACGGGGATACGAATGGTGCGCGCCTGATCTGCAATGGCACGGGTGATCGCCTGACGAATCCACCAAGTGGCATAGGTGGAGAATTTGAAGCCTTTGGTGTAGTCAAACTTTTCCACCGCTTTGATAAGGCCAAGGTTACCCTCTTGGATCAGATCGAGGAACTGCATACCGCGGCCGACGTAGCGCTTAGCGATGCTGACCACCAGACGCAGGTTTGCTTCGGACAGACGTTTTTTCGCCTTGGCATCGCCCTCCATAATACGGGTGGCGAGCTCGCGCTCCTCATCACCGGTAAGCAACGGCACGCGGCCGATCTCCTTGAGATAAACCTTGACAGGGTCGTCAATGACGGCACCGTCAACCACACTGCCGTCCTCGTTTTCCATCTCTTTGGCGCTTTCCAGCACAACGTCCAGATCTTCCAAAGAATCAACGTCGAGGTCTTCCACGATCTCAATATTGGCGGCTTCCAGCGTTTCGTAGAGCTTATCCACCTGAGAGGGATCGAAGTCAAAATCCTCCATCGCATCCATAATTTCTTGCGTGGTGAGCTTGCCCTTGGAACGGCCCAACTCAATCAGATCGTTGAGCTGCAAACGCTTGCTTTTTTTCGGCATCAGCTCTTCCGTATGCTCGCTGTCGGTCGCGAGCAATGCATCCGCCGCCGCTTCCAGCTCTTCGGGAGTCAGCATCTGCTCCTGCAAACCCTCATTGACTTTTTCGTTAGACATAAAAAACATCCTTTCCTTGGATAACCTTTTGACGTTTATTTCTTGCTGTCGCGCAGTGCTTTGAGCGCGGCTTGTATCTGTTCGGGGGTCAGATCGGTCGGATCGACCGTATGCATCATCTGCTGTTCCTGCAGAATCACACGTTCGTAGTTAGCGAGCTCATCAGGTGACTCGCGCCGCTCCTGCGCATCCCTTAACATGCGGGAAATGTAGCCCATCTCACTGTCAGAATAGCTTTCCGCCATATGTATCAGGTCTACACTGAGTCCTGCACCGTCACGCTCTAACAGCCAACTGTACACACCGCGATTGAAGGCGGTGACGATCTTTTCGGGTGGCAACGCTTCACGCACGCGGCGAATGCGGTCCGGATGCAACATCAGCATCCCGAGCAGGGCCTCTTCTGCCGCCGCGGCACGCGGATAGGTTTTTGCCTCGGGATTGGCTTGCGCGGTCAATCCTTCTGCCTTTTGCACCAGATTTCCGAGTTGCTTTTTCTCTTGCTGGCGGCGTTTCTGCGTTGCAAAGCGCTGGATCTGCTGTAAAATAGCATCCTTGCGGACATCCATCTGTACAGACAGCTTACCGGCATAGACGTCGCGCTCGACAGGACTTTGCAGCTCCGACAATATCTCTGACGCCTCGCGCAGGTAATTGACCTTATCTCCCGCCTGGGAGAGGTCATATTTCTGCCCTGCACGGATAAGACGGTATTCCACGTCATTTGCCGAGCGTTCCAGCAATACGCGAAAACGCTCCGCACCGTTTTTGCGGATAAACTCATCGGGGTCTTTGCCATCGGGAATCGTCACCACGCGGATATCCACGCCCGTTTCGCGCAACAAACCGATAGCGCGCTGGGTACCTTTTTGTCCTGCCGTGTCGGCGTCGAATATCAGTATCGCCTCTTTGGCATAACGCGCCACCAAACGCGCGTGGTCAGCGGTAAAGGAGGTGCCCAGCGCCGCCACGGCATTGGAAAAGCCGGCCTGGTGCAGGGCGATAACGTCCATATATCCCTCGCACAAAATGAGTTGCTGTCCTGCAGAGGCTTTCGCCACGTTGAGAGCAAACAGGTTTTGTGTTTTCTTAAATGCAGGGGTATCGGAGGTGTTGATATATTTGGGTTTGGAATCATCCAACACACGTCCGCCAAACGCAATCACATTACCGCGTATATCGATGATGGGAATCATCACACGGTTGCGAAATATATCGTAGATGCTATTGTTGCGGCGACTGCGTGCACATAAAAACGCCGTTGTCAGCTCTTCGTCCTTAAAGCCTTTTTGGCGCAACGCATCGCGCAGGCTGTTGAAATCGTCGGTGGCATAGCCCAAGCCGAAACGACGGATGGTGGAATCGGTGTAGCCACGGCGATGGAAATAATCGAGCGCCTCTTTGCCGGCAGGGCTATAAAGCGACGCGTGGAAAAAGCGTGCCGCCTCACGGTTGGCTTCCAAGATGCGTGTGCGCAAGCGAGATATGGTGTC
>JAZSHG010000039.1:0-6357 GCA_045533135.1 Acutalibacteraceae bacterium | reverse complement strand
GGCCAGGCGCTGATGGAGGGCGTGATGATGCGCGGCCCTGAAAAGACGGCCATGGCGGTACGCCATACGTCGGGCGAGATCCGCACCAAGGAGTGGGATAACGAGCAGAAAAAGATCGCCAAAATATGGCGCGTACCCGTTATCCGCGGTATTTATAATTTTATTGCATCCATGAAGCAGGGTATGAAATGTATGACCGAGTCGATGACGATGTCGGGTATGGATGAGGAGATCGACGCCGCCGAACGTGAGGAAAAGGTGCAAAAGGCGGCAAAGAAGCGCGCCAAAGCGGAGGGTATCGAGGTGACACCGGAGCTTTTGGAGGAAGAGGGCAAAAAGTATGATGAAGCCCAAGCCGCCAAAAAGGAAAAAAGCGGCAAATCCTCTACCGAACAGTTGATGTCGGTGGTGATGGTTCTTGGTGTGGTACTCGGTCTGGGCCTAGCATTTCTTTTGTTCCTCTATCTGCCTCGTTTGGCGGTGGACGGAATGGAATGGCTGTGCGGAGTTAGCTTTGCAGGCGTTGTCCGCAGCGGTATTGAGCAGTTGCTTAAGGTGGCGATCATGGTGACCTATATGTGGTTGGTGTCTTTGATGAAGGATATCCACCGCGTGTTCCAATATCACGGTGCCGAACATAAATCCATCTTCTGCTATGAAAAAGGCTTGGAGCTGACCGTGGAAAACGTGCGTCCCCAACGGCGTTTCCACCCGCGTTGCGGCACCTCCTTCCTCATTTTGATGATTTTGGTGAGCCTGGTCTTTTCCACACTGGTGCAGATGCTGTTCCCCACTGCCTATGACATCCGTTGGCTGTGGATCGTGGTAAAGGTGATCATGGTGCCGCTGGTGTGCGGTGTCGGCTATGAACTGCTGAAAATCTGCGGCCGCTACGATAACTGGCTCACGCGCGTGATCGCTACCCCCGGTATGTGGGTGCAACGCATCACCACCAAAGAGCCGGACGACAGTATGATCGAGTGCGCCATTACCTCGCTTAAAGCGGTGATCCCCGAGGATGCCGAAAAGGACGTGTGGCGATGACCGTCGGAAACTGGTACACACAGATAACAGATCGCTTAACAAAGGCAGGGTGTGACAGCCCTGCTTTTGATGCAGTCTGTTTGTTGGAAGATGTGGGCGGTGTGCCGCGTGGGCAGGTGTCGGCGGTTGCCGATCGCTTGCTCGATACCGCCGCCGAAACGGCGCTCAAAGCGGCTGTTTCTCGCCGCGAACAAGGATATCCACTGCAATATATTTTGGGCGAATGGGCGTTTTTGAACCTACGGCTTAAAGTGGGGGAGGGTGTGCTCATTCCGCGCCCCGATACGGAGCTGCTGTGCGAAACGGCGGCCAAGTGGCTCGACCGTCAGTTTGGCGATACCCCCACAAAGGTGCTTGACCTGTGCGCAGGAAGCGGCTGTGTGGGCTTGGGTGTTGCTTCCCTGCACAAGGGTGCCATGCCCACGCTGGTGGAGAAAAGTGATGCGGCCTTTGCTTATCTGACTGCCAACATAGACCGCTATCCGCAGTTTGGTGGCGAGGCGGTCAAGGCAGATATAGTTACCGCCCCTGTTCCCACTGCCGCTTATCACGCATTGGTATCCAATCCGCCCTATATCCCCACGGCTGACCTTGCAGGCTTGATGCGTGAAGTGCAGCACGAGCCGCAAATGGCACTGGATGGGGACGCCGATGGGCTGGTGTTTTACCGCGTGATCGCTGATCGCTGGCTTAAGGCACTGTTGCCAAACGGCGTTTGTGCTGTTGAAGTCGGCATCGGGCAAGCACAGGATGTGGCGGCCATTTTTAAGGCGGCAGGACTTTTGGACGTAGAAATCGAAACCGACTACGGCGGCATTGACCGTGTGGTGGTCGGACATATATAAAGGGAGAGAAAAGTATGCGCGTATTATTACTCAACGGCAGTCCGCGCGCCGACCAATGTACGGCAACGGCACTCAAAGAGATGGCAGACACCTTGGAGCAGGAAGGTGTCGAAACGGTCACACTGCAAGTGGGCAAGGGCCCTGTGCGCGGCTGTATCGGTTGCGGCGGTTGCCGGGGCAAAAACCGCTGGGTGTTCAATGACGATATGGCCAACACGGTGATCGAGGAGATGGAGAAAGCAGACGGCTTGGTGATCGGCTCGCCTGTGTACTATGCCTCCGCTAACGGTACGCTGTCGGCGCTCTTGGATCGCGTGTTCTATGCAGGCAACTGCTTTGCCTACAAGCCGGCCTGCGTCATCACCTCTGCCCGTCGGGCAGGCACCACCGCCACCTATGATCAGCTCAACAAATATATCGGCATCAGTGGTATGTTACAGGTGCCCTCTTGCTATTGGAACATGGTGCACGGCAGTTGCCACGAGGATGTGTTGCAGGACAAGGAAGGCCTGCGTATTATGCGCACCCTCGCACGCAATATGGCATGGATGCTCAAAATGCTCGCAAGCTCCGATGTGCCGCGCCCCGAAAAGGAGCCGATGATACGCACCAATTTTATCCGATAAAAAACCGAAACATTTGTTCGATTTTTTGCGTAAAACCCTTGCAATTTGCAAAAAGATAGGGTATAATGAAGCCAAACTTACCGAATGTGACCCCATTTTGGGGTGAAGGAGCGAGGAAAATGGCGGAGAAAAAGACGGCGGATAAGAAAGCGGCAATGTCTGACAGCAAGGCGAAAGCGCTGGAAATGGCGTTGCAACAGATTGAGAAAAACTACGGCAAGGGTGCCGTTATGCGCTTGGGCGAGAATGTTGCGATGAACGTGGAGTGTATCCCCACGGGCTCGATGTCGCTGGATGCGGCACTGGGTATCGGCGGTCTGCCTCGCGGCCGTATTGTGGAGATCTATGGGCCGGAATCCTCCGGTAAGACCACGCTGGCTCTGCACGCCGTGGCGCAAGCGCAGAAAATGGGCGGCGAAGCAGCGTTTATCGACGTGGAGCACGCGCTTGATCCTGTGTATGCCAAGGCACTGGGTGTGGATGTGGACTCCCTGCTAGTGTCCCAGCCCGATACCGGTGAACAGGCGCTTGAAATTGCCGAAGCGCTGATCCGTTCGGGCGCGGTAGATATGGTGGTCGTGGACTCTGTTGCGGCGCTGGTTCCCCAAGCTGAAATCGAAGGCAATATGGGTGATGCGCACGTCGGTCTGCAAGCGCGCTTGATGTCGCAGGCGATGCGTAAGCTGGCAGGTGCCGTGTCCAAATCCAACTGTATTGCGGTGTTTATTAACCAGTTGCGCCTAAAGGTCGGCATTGTCTACGGCAACCCCGAAGTCACCGCCGGCGGCAACGCGCTCAAATATTATGCGTCGGTGCGTTTGGACGTGCGCCGCGTGGAAACACTCAAGGTGGCAGGCGAGCCCATCGGCTCGCACACGCGCGTGAAGGTGGTCAAAAACAAGGTTGCCCCTCCGTTCAAAGAGGCGGAGTTTGATGTGCTCTATGGACAGGGTATCTCGCATGACAGTGAGCTGTTGGATTTGGGTGTGCGCTTTGAGATCATCCAAAAATCAGGGGCATTCTTCTACTATAACGATATGCGTATCGGTCAGGGCCGCGACAAAGCGCGCGACTACCTGCGCGATAATGCAGAAGTGGCGGCACAGATCGAGGCAAAGATCCGCGAAAAGCTGAAAGGCGAAGCGGCGCCCGAAAAGCCTGCCGAAAGACCTGCACCGGTGGAGATTCCCATCGAAGCGGCGGCAAGAGTGACGGCGACGACCGCCAAAGCGAAGATCGATATCTCGGTGGACGACTAATAAAAATGAGGGGGCTGATGACAGGTCAGCCCCCTAAACTTGTATAAAAGGGGGGCTTGTCCGTGCTGGTGACGGGGCTCAAAAAACAGCGTGGCTGTTGGTATATGGTTGAGCTCGACGGCGAGCCTGCGGTGAAAATTGACCGCCGCACCTGGGATGAATCCCCCTATCACGAGGGAAGCGAACTGGATGACGAGGCGTTGCGCGAGCTGCTGACGCAGTCCGACCGCCGCCGCGTGTGGGAAAAGGCGATATGGTATCTCTCCCTGCGCGATTACACCAAGCAGGAGCTCGCGCAGAAACTGCGCCGCGATGCCGAGGCGGCGCTGGTCGCCGAAACGGTAGAGGCTTTGGCTGAAAAGGGGTTCACCCGCGAAGAGGCGTATGCGCGTGCGCTCGCGACCGAGCGTATCACGCGCCAGCACCGTCCGCGCCGCCGCGTGCAGCAGGAGTTGGTGCAACGCGGTGTCGATCGAGATATGGCTGCACAAATTGTTCATGAAATTGACACAGATGATTTGCAAGAAGCACTTGCACTTCTTGGGAAAAAGCGGTATACTGATACTGATATGCAAAAGTTGCGTCAAAAGGTCTGTGGCTTTTTGACGCGACAGGGATTTGACTATGTCACGGTGCGGCAGGCGTGGGAAACGTGGTATGCCGCGCACGGTGACAGAGATGAGCTTTGTTACGGAGGTGTTGACGATGAGCTGTAAGGTGGGTATGGTATCTTTGGGGTGCCCCAAAAACCAGATGGATGCCGAACTGATGCTGGCAAAACTGGCAAAAGCAGGCTATGAGATCACCGACCAAAGCGGCCTTGCCGACGTGGTGATCGTCAATACCTGCGGCTTTATCGAAGACGCCAAAAAAGAAGCGATCGAAAACATTTTGGAGTTTGCACAGCTCAAAAAGGAAAAGCAGATTCGTGGCATTGTGGTGACAGGTTGTCTGGCGCAACGGTACCAAGATGAGCTGGCGACAGAGTTGCCCGAATGTGACTGCGTGTTGGGGCTTGGCGCCAACGGCGATATTGTTGAAGCGGTCGAGGCGGCAAACAAGGGCGAAAAGCTTTGCCGATTCCCCGATCTGTCCTGCTGGCCGCTGGAGGGTGACCGTGTACTGACCACGCCGTCGTTTTTCGCTTATTTGCGTATTGCCGACGGCTGTGATAACCGCTGTGCCTATTGCGCGATTCCGCTGATCCGCGGCAATCTGCGCTCCCGTCCGATGGAGGCACTGGTCAGCGAGGCAAAAGCACTCGCGGCCGGTGGCGCCAAAGAGCTGGTGCTGGTCGCGCAGGATACCACCGTGTATGGCCGCGACCGTGATGACGGTGCAAGCTTACCCAAACTGCTCGACCAACTGTGCGAGATCGACGGCATCCGCTGGATTCGCCTGCTGTATTGTTATCCCGATCACATCACCGATGAACTGCTCGACACCATTGCCCGACAGGAAAAGGTGGTACGCTATCTTGATGTGCCTATCCAGCATGCAAGCGGCAAGATACTCAAAGCGATGAATCGCTTTGGCGACAAGGATACCCTCAAAGCGCTGTTTGCGCGCATTCGTGAAAAAATGCCCGATATGGTGTTGCGCACCACGGTGATGACAGGCTTCCCCGGCGAAACCGAGGCGGATTTTGAGGAGCTTTGTGAATTGACTGAAGCCGTCAAATTTGAGCGACTCGGTTGCTTTACCTTCTCACCCGAGGAAGGCACACCTGCAGCTCAAATGCCCGACCAGGTGCCTGAGGAGGACAAAGCGCGCCGTCGGGATATTCTGATGGAGCAACAAGCGGTGTTTGCCCAGCGATATAACGATACGTTAGTCGGCACCGTTAAGGAAGTGTTGGTCGAAAGCTTTGACCGTTATGGCGAATGTTGGTTTGGCCGCAGTGCCGCCGACGCGCCCGATATTGATGGCAAGGTGTTTATCCAATGTCCCAAGGGTAAAACATTATCCCCCGGTGCTATGGTGCAGGTGAAGATCACCGATACGTTGGACTGGGATCTGATAGGAGAGCTGGTAGAATGAACATACCCAACCGTTTGACGCTGTTACGCGTACTGTTGGCACCGGTATTTTTGGTAGTACTTATGTGGGATTTTCCCTATCATTACGTGACTGCTTGCGGTGTATTTGCGTTTGCGGCGCTGACCGACTTTGTTGACGGTCGTATCGCGCGCAAGTATAAGCTGGTCACCAATCTGGGCAAGTTCCTTGATCCCTTGGCGGACAAAATGCTCACCACCGCCGCATTTTTAGGCTTTTTGGCGATGGAGCGACTGGATGTGTGGGCAGTGATGATCGTGCTGGCACGCGAGTTTTTGGTCACCTCTGTGCGATTGGTCTCTGCCGGCAGCGGCGTGGTGATCGCCGCCAACTTTTGGGGCAAAGCCAAAACCTTTTTGCAGATGCTTTCCATCGGCGTGATGTTGCTCGCCTTGGAATGGGAAAGCCATACGGCGGCGTTGCCCGTTGGCACGACTTTTGTGCCTGTGTTGGTCGCACAGATCTTCATTTGGGTGTCGGTGGTGCTCACCGCTGTGTCCGGCGCCATCTATTTCTGGAACTACC
>JAZSHG010000141.1:0-7618 GCA_045533135.1 Acutalibacteraceae bacterium | reverse complement strand
ACCAAGGCGGCGGCGGCACCGTCTTGGTGCCTTCAGGTCAATTTATGACCGGTACGATTTGGTTAAAAAGCAACGTAGAATTGCATCTGGCTCATGGTGCCGTTTTGCTCGCCAGCGGCAACATGCAAGACTATAACACCTTAGATGCCTATCCGCAAAACTTTAGTTACCCTGATGAAGAATGGGTCGGCAAGCACTTGATCATTGCGCTTTCTTGCGAGAACGTGGCCATTACCGGTAGCGGCATCATCGACGGAAATGGACATTTGTTCTATGATCGTCCTCAAAAGCACTGGCGTTTTCTGTGGCCGGACGGTTTAGCTCTTTCAAAAGACAAGCAAGCTCTGCGCCCCGGGCAGTTGATTTGCTTTGTTGAGTGTAACCACATCCGTGTACAAGACATCCGCATTCAAAACGCAACCTGTTGGTGTTGCTTTTTCCACGGGTGTGACTATGTGCAGGTGCGTGGTCTTCGTATTTTCAATGATAGCACCTACGCCAACACAGACGGTATTGACATCGACTGCTGTCGATTTGTCACCGTCAGCGACTGCATTATTGACACGGGCGATGATGCCATCGCGATTCGCGGAAACGCCAAACCACTACACAAGCAAGATCTCCCTTGCGCATACATCACCGTCACCAACTGCGTTTTGAGCTCCTCTTCCTCTGCTTTTCGCATCGGCGTGGGCGATCAAAAAATCGAGCATATCACCCTTTCGAACATCACCGTCACGCGTGCTGCCACGGCATTCAATCTTCTGACAAACTATTTTCCACAATGCTATACACCGCTTTCTGATATCACTTTCAGCAATATATCCCTCACCAATATCGGTCGCGCATTTGAAATGGCAGCGTCTGCCCAAGGGCCAATCAGGCATATCACCTTTGAGAATATTTCCTGCGAAACCTATGCCGGTGCATGGATCACCTCTCACGAAGGAAAACATATTCGCGCGTTGCGTCTTGAAAATTTCCGCATAGCCGTCAAGGATTGCGGCAAGCTTGCCCCAAATGAATTGGAACAACGCGGCACTCACGTTTTACGTGTGGACGGTATCGCAGAAAGCACGCTAAACAACGTGTGCATTGAGGGCTTTGAAAGCACCACCGTCCCATGGGATGGCGCTTTCGCAAGCCGGAATTGCGATATTGTCTTTGAGCGATGCCATTTCCCCACGATATCCTAATATTCAGATAAGAGAAAAGCCTGTCGGTTTGACAGGCTTTTCTCCTATTCCTCTTTCAAAAGCAACAATATATGCCGTAGCGCAAAGGTTGCCGCTTTACGGCGCACCACATTGCGGTCACCCGTAAAGCACACTGTTTGCGCACTTGTTTTGCCATTGATGCAAAAGCCAAAGCAAACCGTGCCGGCAGGCTTTCCGTCACCGCCATCCGGGCCTGCATATCCGGTTATGCCTACCCCTACCTGAGCATTGGCGCGCAAGCAGGCGCCACGTGCCATCGCTTTTGCAACCTCTTCGCTTACAATACCGTTTGCATCAATCAGTTTTGCATCAACGTTCACCAACTCCGTTTTGGCAGATGGTGCATACACAACAAAGCTACTATCAAACACGCGCGAAGCACCTGCCGCGTTTACGAGCATCGCTGACGCCATGCCCCCTGTACAAGACTCCGCGAAGGTGATATGCCATCCGCGCTCTGCCAGGCAATTGACCAATTTTTGTGATACTGTCATTACGTATAATCCTTCCTATCCATCATCAAACAGGCAGATGCCCAAAGGGCATCTGCCTGTCAGCATTTATTGCAGCGTAACAACGCAACTTACGTCATCACCATAGTAAACCCACATCTTCTTGAAGTTATCACTGCTATTTTTCGTGATCTGAATACGCACACTGCATTTGTGATTACCCACAGCAGCGCCGTCAGGCAAGGTCAGCTCAACTGTAAAATCCTGCTCTTCGAGACGATCCAAATACGAGGATTTGCCAACCACGCTGAACTTAACATTTGGCGACAACACCTGCGCCTTCATACCCTCAGGCAAGTTGACAATGCCGGCATTACCCAAGCTTGCATCGATCGGCAATTCAAACTCCTTCATAGTGAAGTCTTCTACGTTTACCGACACAATCACTTCTTCTGTACCGTCTAATACACGCACAGAAGGCGGCAGATCCAAAGGAATGGACTGTACAAGGTTGTCGGGTGTGAGCTTATCGAAATCAATGGTCGTCAAGTTTTCAATACCACTGATAAAGGCTTCTACATTTTCCTGCGGACCAACTACGGTGATAGTAGGCGGAGAAATGCTAATTAGTTTATCTCCCAATTCAGCCAAACCGGTGGGGGTGTTCAGTACAGTGCAATGCAAATCGATCACACGTACAGCCTCAACGGGCACTGTCACCTTGATGTTGACCGAACTCAAGTCGACGAACTCACACTGTGACATATCGACTTCTTTTCCTTCGGCATCCAGCGCCATCAGCACTGCATCAAAAACAGTAGTCTGGGCAATCGTTTCCGGCGCAGTAATGCGCGCCTGCACAGAAGCGACCTTGGAAAGCACACTACGCGGGCCGGATATCTTCACCTTGCCATTGCGGAACATGTCCGCATCTAACAGAGGGGTACCAAGCACATTGGTGTCGGTAGCCTTGGTGCCGTTAAGATCGGTGACGACTGTAAATTCGGTAGTATCCCAATAATCGCAAACCACCGAGATCGTATCCGGCAAAATGGAATCGATCTCATAGTCATCCTCAGCGCTGTTACGGCTGGCGCGAAGCGTCAGCGTCTGTTTTCCTGCATTATTGATGGTATTGACCTCTGCGCGCACACGGATATCATCTTCGGTCAACTTCGAAATAACCGTCCAACGTCCGGACACCTGCACTTGAACAGAAAATTCGCTGTCTCCTATCAAGCAAAGACCAATAGACTCTGCATAGCTACCGGTAAGATCTACTGTTACGGGCACGCGAATCTGACGTTCCTGAAGGGTTGGAGAGCCAAACACAACGGCGCCCCAAATGATGACCGCAACGGCAAAGGAAAAAATGAGAGACGCCGTGCGGTTATGCATAAAGGCATTAATGGAAAAACGATGTTTCATTTTTTCCACCCCCTCAAACGTTGCCACAGGGACTTCTTTTCTTCCTGGCCAAAGCGCTCCCAAAGCAATTTTTGCTCCAAGATGGTGCGCAGTTCATCCTCTTTAAGACCGCGACGCAGCTCGCCGTCAAGCGCAATGGACGCCGCACCTGTTTCTTCTGAAACAATGAGCACCACCGCATCGGAGTTTTCGCTCATGCCCACGCCGGCGCGATGACGCGTACCAAGCTCACGACTGATCTTAGTATTGTCTGTAAGCGGCAAAATGCAGGCGGCCGCGTGCACCTTTCCTTCGCGGATAATCACCGCACCATCATGTAATGGTGCTTTGTTAAAGAAAATATTGCCGATCAATTCCGTGCTGGGTTCCGCTTCAATGACCGTACCCGAACGCACGATCTCGTTAAGACGTGTATCGCGCTCAAAAACAATCAAAGCGCCCATTTTTTGTGCTCGCAACAACTCGACGGCACCGCAAACGGCATCGATGGTGCTTTTCCAAACACGCACAGCCTCTGCACGCTGTTCACCGCCGCCAAAGAAATCGATCTCGCCTAAGCGAGAGTGTCCGGCTTGCTCCAAGGCACGACGAATTTCGGGTTGAAAAATAACCACCAGTATCAGAAGACCGTTGTCAAACAAGATCTGCAATAAGAAAGTAACCGCACGCAGATCCAAAAGCTGTGCCGCGCCAAAGGCTATGAACAGCAAGAACAAGCCCTTGATCAACTGCTCTGCACGAGAGTCGCGAATCAGTTTGATAAGACTATAAACGGTGAAAGCCACCAGCAAAATATCGATCAAGCTGGTGATCACATTAAATGCCGTAAAATAGGCAGTAATGCTATGCCATAGGTTTTCGAAAAAAGCCGCCACCGTATCATCGTCCCTTCTTAGAATGCTCTTTGGCCGAAAATGCCACTTATACACTTATATACTCATTATTTTATCACATTTTTCTGCTTTTGCAACAGTTTGTGGGATATTTTTACGATAATTCTATATATATTTTCAAGTTCTGAAACCGTTGTAAATGCAGAAAGTGACACACGAACCGTCCCACAGGCTTCCGTTCCTATTTGTCGGTGAGCCGACGGTGCGCAGTGCAGTCCGGCACGCACAGCAATTCCCGCTTCATCCAACAAAGCGGCCACCTCTTCACTGCTGTGTCCTTCCAGATTAAATGACAAAAGCGGCACGTGATGCCACAGTTTTGGTGTACAGCCATACAGCTTTACACCTTTAACACTTTTCAATTTCTGATACAAGTAACAAAGCTTTGACATCTCTTGGCAATGAGTCTTTTCAATTCCTTTTTCTATCACCCAGCGCATACCTGCATCCAGCCCCAATATCCCCGGGACATTGACCGTTCCGCTTTCCATCTGCTCAGGCCAATCACGCGGTTGCTCCCACGATGCAGATTCGCTCCCTGTGCCACCATACAGAAGCGGTTTTAAAGTAAATCTACCGCTTTGGATAAGCATACCCGTTCCGGTCGGACCATATAGTCCCTTATGACCGGGCAAGCACAAAAAGTCTATTTGATCTTTTTGCATATCGATAGGTAACATACCGGCTGTTTGCGAGGCATCCACCACAAAAGGAATACCACGTGCGGCGGCCAATGCGCCAATTTGTTTGATCGGCAATACCTCTCCGGTCACATTGGAGGCGTGAGTACACACAATGGCAGCAGTTTGCGGTGTCAGCGCACGTGCAAATGCAGTCGCTGTTGCCACATCATCGTCAGGAATAATGTTAACCGTAATGATCTGTGTTCCTTGCTTTTGCAAGGCAGTCAGCGGACGCATTACCGCATTATGCTCCATCGAGGAAATCACCACTTGCTTGTCTTGTAATGGCAACCCCTGTAGCACCATATTGATCGCTGACGTAGCATTATTGGTGAACACCACATCAGCCGGAGAGGTGGCGCCAAATAGCTTTGCCGCCGTTTCGCGCGCAGTATAAACGCGCTGAGCAGTTGCCATACTCATACGATGCCCACCGCGCCCGGGATTTGCTCCGTAAAGTGTTATCGCTTTACACATAGCCTCTCGCACACAGATGGGTTTGGGATAAGATGTAGCGGCGTTATCCAGATAGATCACACTTCGTCACCCTCTCGAATGACACGTGTAATTCGCAATTTGTTTCGTTCCAGCACATGCTCTGCCTCTGCTCCCCTGTCATAAACCGCCAACCGATATCCGCAACCGTTTGTCACTTCTTGCTTTCGCTGTATATAAGCGCGGATGCCTTGCTGTTGCAGCAGTTGTTTCCCACGCATAGCATTGGTAATGGAACCCATACCAAAAATCGTCAAAGACATACCTTTCACCTCTTATTTCAAAATATGCGGACAAAAAGGTGTCTGTGACAGCAAAAAAGACGCCCGTACAGGCGTCTTTTTTGTTTATATCTTTTCAATTAAGCAAACCGCATGAGCGGCAATCCCCTCGCCACTTCCGGTAAATCCAAGCCCTTCCTCGGTAGTCGCTTTCACGCTCACAGCGTCAAGCGGTAGACCGCAGGATTGAGAAAGTATCTCGCGCATGGTCGGAATGTACGGTTTGAGCCTTGGAGCCTGTGCCAAAACAGTGGCATCGATATTTCCTATCTGATAGCCGTTTTGGGTAAGCAGTGACACAACATTTTTGAGCAACTCAACGCTATCAGCACCGGCATAAACAGGATCGTTATCCGGAAAAAGTGCACCGATATCGCCCAGTGCGGCGGCGCCCAAAAGCGCATCCATAATTGCGTGTGTAAGCACATCTGCATCCGAATGGCCAAGTAGGCCTTTTTCAAAGGGAATTGTTACACCACCTAAAATAAGGGCGCGTCCCGAAACCAAACGATGCACATCATATCCGTGACCGATTCGCATCATACCGTATCCTCCTTGTGGCGGTGTTGCAAAATAGATGCCGCCAATTCCATATCCAAAGGCGTGGTGATTTTGAGATTTTCCTCCTCGCCATCTACCAGTTTCACCGCAAAGCCTGCCTGTTCCATCAGTTGGCAGTCATCCGTGCAATCCAAGCCCTTTTCTGCCGCCAGCTTTAGTGCCTGGCGATAATCGGCAAAGCAGAAGACTTGCGGTGTTTGCACGGCACGCAGAGTGTGCCGCAACGGCGTATCCACAACGAATCCATCCACATCTACACGTTTAATGGTATCTTTCACCGCCACTGCCGCGGCGGCGGCGCCATAATGGGCGGCGGCATCTATCACACGCTCAATCAGCGCCGGGGTCGCCAACGGACGCGCACCATCATGAATGGCGATTAAATCCGCATCGCTGTCCAAAAGCGAATGCACGCCCAACGTTACCGACTGTTGGCGTGTTGCGCCGCCCTCCACAGCCGTCAGTGGCTTGGTAATCCCCCACTGATGCGAGAGCTTAACAATCCGGGGAATGTCCTCCGTACGCGCTACCACAACAATGCGACCGACCTCTTCCACCTGCTCAAAGGTACACAGCGTGTGCCCCAACACAGGCAGTCCGTCCAGCTCGAGCCATTGTTTGGGCACCCCCATACGAGTGGAGCCACCTGCGGCAACGATAATGACATCGGTTTTTTTAGCAAGCACAGGACTTCCCTCCTTTTTGTATTAGTATAGCCTTTTTACTGCCAACTGTCAACAAAGCAAAGAAAAAAAGCCCTCCGCGCTGTGCGTAGGGCTTGGATAGTGGTAAGTGTCAATTACAGCTCAGCGAAGTATTTGATGGTGCGGACCATCTGGCTGGTATAGGAGTTCTCGTTGTCGTACCAAGACACGACCTGCACCTGATAGGTGTCGTCATCGATCTTCGCAACCATGGTCTGGGTAGCATCGAACAGAGAACCGTAGCGGATGCCGATGATGTCGGAAGACACGATTTGATCCTCGTTGTAGCCGAAGGAATCAGAAGCAGCAGCCTTCATAGCGGCGTTGATGCCGTCAACAGTGACATCCTTGCCCTTGACAACAGCCACCAGGATGGTGGTAGAGCCGGTGCAGGTGGGAACACGCTGAGCAGAACCGATCAGCTTGCCGTTGAGCTCGGGGATAACCAGGCCGATAGCCTTGGCAGCGCCGGTAGAGTTAGGAACAATGTTCTGAGCGGCAGCGCGAGCGCGACGCAGGTCGCCCTTGCGGTGGGGGCCGTCGAGCACCATCTGATCGCCGGTGTAAGCGTGAACGGTGGTCATGATACCGCTCTGAACAGCGGCGTAGTCGTTGAGAGCCTTAGCCATGGGAGCCAGGCAGTTGGTGGTGCAGGAAGCAGCGGAGATGATCTGATCATCAGCGGTCAGGGTGTTCTCGTTAACGCTGAACACGATGGTCTTCAGATCGTTACCGGCAGGAGCGGAGATAACGACTTTCTTAGCGCCGGCGTTGATGTGAGCCATGGACTTCTCTTTGGAGCAGTAGAAACCGGTGCACTCCAGAACAACGTCCACACCGACCTCGCCCCAAGGCAGGTCAGCAGCGTTCTTCTCGCTGTAGATTTTGATCTCTTTGCCGTCCA
>JAZSHG010000109.1:0-2588 GCA_045533135.1 Acutalibacteraceae bacterium | reverse complement strand
GATCGTTCCGGTGGTTTGTGACGTAAAAGGTATATCGGCGTCGGTAAACACCGTTACGAAGACGGCGTAATAATATCCTGCGCGGAAGGTGTCGCTTGCTGTAAGAACCCGCTGGAGGATCTTGTCTTCGTTATACTCCTTCCATTGGATCCGATTGGCAAGGTTGTAATAGCCGTTTCCTGCCGTGGCATTCATATCCGGCGATTTGCCCACTACGGGTGCATCTATTCCGGTAACCTCCACCTTGGTAATAGGTGCTGCGAAGACTTGCAGCGGAAGAAGACAAAGCAAAAACATAAGGCTTAAAATAATGGATATTAACTTTTTCATAGCATTTTCTCTCCTTTTTTTGTAACCATTCTGCCACAATTCGGACAATACATTGCGTCGGCAGTTGTTTTTTGTAGTTGCGACTTCAACAGGTGAGCTTTCGCAAATCTTCCACAATCTGTTGTCAACTATTGAAAATTTCAACATTTTGTGCTACACTGTAAAAAATGCTCATCCGAGCAAGTCGCCCGCTTTTACCAATTATATTATAATTACGTATTATTTATTTGTCCCCACACTAAAAGTATAGGATTGAGGCAGTTTCAAAAAAGTATCGCGTTTTTGTGATTGCCACCGGTTTCGATATCACGCGGTCGGAGGAGAAAAAATGAGGAAGATTCTTTCAAGCATCCTTATCCTTCTGCTTTCCATATTCAGTTTGTCCGGATGCAGCACAGTCGGTGATAAAAACAACAGCCTGAACATCATTTACGGAGCTGTTGCCGTACTGTCTTTGCTGCTTCTGATAGGTTGCTGTCTGTTGGTACGCAAAAACAAGGCATGGTTTATTTTGCTGTTCTCATCGGTGCTTGTGGTAAACGTTGGCTATACGTTTTTGGCAATGTCCACCAGCTTGGAGATGGCACTGTGGGCAAACCGTATAGCGTATCTCGGCTCGGTGTTTTTGCCCCTTGCTATGATGATGATCATTTTGAATGTCACCGGCACAAAATATCCAAGCTGGTTACACGGCGCGTTGGGTACACTTTCCATACTCATATTCCTGATTGCTGCAAGTCCGGGAGTCCTGCCGATCTACTACAAAGAGGTCTCCTTTGCGGTGGTTAACGGTGTTTCTATGCTGGTCAAGGTATATGGACCTCTTCACTCGTTATACCTTGTTTATCTGCTCGGCTATTTTGCTGCTATGGTTGCGATCATTATCCGTGCGCATATCAAGAAAACCATCGATACCACAACCCACGCCGCCATTGTTGCCATAGCGGTATTTGTGAATATCGGCGTGTGGTTTATTGAACAGCTTGTGGCCATCGACTTCGAAATGCTTTCGGTTTCCTATATTATCAGTGAGCTGTTTCTTTTGGGCGTTCACTTGGTTATGAACGAGTATCAGAGAATGTCCCGACTCATCAAGCAAGTAGAGGCGGCGCATAACTATACCGAGGCGACTACCGCCACGCCGGATGCCATGCTTGAAACGCCGGTTGCAGAGGAAGCAATTTCTCCCGAACGCATTGAGATTTTTATGATGGGGCTGCAAACGCTGACACCGGCAGAAAAGCAGCTTTATGATGCGTATATCGCCAGAGTTACCACCAAGGAGATTATGGTCAGTATGAATATCAAAGAGTCCACCGTGAAATATCACAGCCGTAATCTTTATGCAAAGCTTGGTGTGTCCACCCGTAAAGAACTTTTGGAATTGCACAAGCATATTAAATTCGTGAAAGCAAAGCTCGAGGAGGTTGGCGATGTCACTGGCAAATAGGTTAAATCAAATTATCGCCGAGCAAAAAATCTCCAAACGCGCGTTTGCGAAACGGGTTGGTGTCTCTGAAAACTATGTTTATACGCTGACTGGCGAAAGTAATAAAATCACCACACTCTCTCCAATGCTCGCAAAGGTCATTGCCATGGAGTTCGGATACGACGCCAAGTGGATCCTGAACGGGAATAAAGAGTGAAACCGATTATGTGCGATTCGTCCTTGAAACGAAGAAGCGGCAGTACAGAGCGACGAACGCTGTACTGCCACAAACAAAGACTTACGTATTATCATTTAAGAAAACAACAAACCCGAACGTTTCACCGATTGGTAAAAGGTTCGGGTTTGAATGCTTTGGTGCGCGAGACGGGACGCTGTTTTGCTTCGCAATCCAGCCGTGTTTGGCGACCGCAGACGCTGTCTGCGGTTCCCGCCTGCACACCACACGGCTAAAAAACAGTCCACCGGACTGTTTTTCTTCACGCCCTGTGCCCTCTTGAGGCTAAAATCCCGTCTGTTTTCGCGCAACACAAAAGACCGCCCTTTTGGGCGTCCTTTTTGTGTTGGTGCGCGAGACGGGACTTGAACCCGTACGCCAAAGACACACGCACCTCAAACGTGCCTGTCTGCCAGTTCCAGCACTCGCGCATATTGATGCCGACTAAAGTCAGCGTTGCTTATTATAACACCCCAAGCGGCGACTGTCAACCGTTTTTTCACCTTTTTCTCGGCGCATTTTTCAACATCGGCGGTTTGACAAGCCTTTTTTCTTTTGTTATACTGATAAAAAGATAGTTTGAAAGGGGTGTGG
>JAZSHG010000055.1:0-4778 GCA_045533135.1 Acutalibacteraceae bacterium | reverse complement strand
GCAACCGCATAACCGGTGCAATACCGATAACAAAACTCGCGCCCCTCCCGTGCGATCAGCACAAGGCCACCTATCCACTGCACATAAGCCAACACATAAATGCTGATAAACGCAGGGGTGAAGGGAATAAGCTTATCAAGCAAAATAGAAATATCATGGTGTTCCCAGCCGGCAATAATCGGCCGCGTACCATAAAACGACAAAAGGTTTATTGCCAATGCCAAAAATACAGGGATGACAGCATAACGTGGAAAAATAGCAGACTTCTTTTCCTGCAAAACCGTCACCTTCTCCCCGCATACGATTAACAGGGGTATTATAACATACTTTTTCCGACAATTCAATCCTTTATTAGTATCTTTTGAGGTATTTTTAATGTTCACACGATAAGCAAAAGGTTTCTTACAGCAAAAGCGAGCTGTCGCACACAGTCGACAGCTCGCTTCTTGAAAGCCATTAAATAGAGATGCGCAATGCCATATCGTACATATCACGATCGAAAGGCTTTTTCATTTTAAGCGCCTCTTCGATATCATAATCGCCCACCGTATCGTGCTGAATAGTCACCACGCGATTGCTCTTGCCGGAAAGCAACAACTCAACAGCATGGTAGCCCATCTGACTTGCCAGCACACGGTCGATCAATGTGGGAGAGCCACCGCGCTGCACGTGACCGAGAATGGTTGCACGGGTTTCAATACCTGTTGCTTCCTCAATCTTTTTAGCAATCTCCGCCGTGCCGCCGATTCCCTCGGCCACAACAATGATAAAATGCTTTTTACCTGTTTTCATCATCTCGCGCACACGGTTAATAACATCCTTTTGCAGGTCAAAAGCAATTTCAGGCACCAAAATGCAGGTAGCGCCAACCGCAACACCCACGTTCAGGGCCAAATAGCCGGCATGGCGTCCCATAACCTCAACAACACTACAACGGTCATGAGATTGTGAGGTATCGCGCAGCTTGTCCACCAGCTCCATGCAGGTGTTAAGCGCGGTGTCGTAACCGATGGTGTGTTCACAGCAGCTGATGTCGTTGTCGATCGTTCCGGGAATACCCACACAAGGGAACCCACGCTTACTCAGATCCTGTGCACCGCGGAAAGAGCCGTCACCACCGATAACCACCAAGCCGTCGATGTTACGCGCGCGGCAGTTGGCAATGGCTTTTTGCAAGCCCTCTTCGGTCTTGAATTCAGGGCAACGGGCAGTGCAAAGGCACGTACCGCCACGGTGAATAATATCGGACACACTGCGCAGATCCATCGGCACAAAATCGTTATTGATAAGGCCGGCGTAACCACGAATAACGCCGTCGACCTCGACGCCGCGATCAAGCGCAGCACGGACAACAGCACGGATTGCCGCATTCATACCGGGGGCGTCGCCGCCGCTGGTGAGAACAGCAATTTTACGAAGGGACATTATCGTTCACGCTCCTAATGAGTGATGTTTGACCAAAGTGTTAGCCACATTTCGATATATTATACCACAACAGTCACTATTTGGAAATTGTATGACTCCACAAATAAGCATACTGTGCGATATAATATTTTGTTGCATTCGCCTTATTTTATCCAGCGCACATTCTCCGCACCGAGTATACGGCCAAGTTCCAAAAGCAACTGCTCATCGGGCCATACCGACATAGCGGCAGGCGCCTTCATCATTTTGCCCGTATCACAAGCGCGTACAAACAGCGGCTCTTCCCCACTAAACACCTGCAACACCAGCAAAGCACGTTTCCATTCCCTGCTCTCCATCGACGGCACACGCAGATATAGGCCACGCTTAGCAGAAGCTGTTGGTGTTGGTGTAGGTGCTTGCACTTGCGGCTGAGTTGGTGCAGAGGGCGTTGACACAGGCGGCGCCGCTTGGGGAATTTGATCGGGCGGTGGCGCTATCTCAAGCTGATCAATGGTGATCTGCGGAGCCTGCTCTTCCTGCAACGCCAATCGGCCTTGTGCCACCACAAAAACGCCTTCGTGTAAAACGGATGCATATTGCGCCATTTGCCGTGGAAACAACAGCGATTCTATACTGCCTGTCAAATCTTCCAGCTGGCAATACGCCATTGTTGCCCCCGATTTAGTGGTCTTCTTTTTGATGCCACTGACCATACACAGCAATCGCACGACAGTGCCGTCGGTATAGCGGTCGGAAACCTCTTCTTTAAGCCGTAGCAAGGTGGAAATACGCGTGGCACGCATAGCGCGATATGCATGACGGTAAGGCGCCATCGGGTGACCGGTCAAATACATACCCGTCACCTCTTTTTCCATCGCCAGCCGCTCGGCAAAACTATACTCCTCCATATCCGGTATCGTATAGCTATCCGTCCCCACCAACGAGGGATCATCAAAGAAGCCCAGTTGTCCTTCAATGTTGTGACGCGTTTCATCGGTCAGCTGTGCCAACAGTCCACCGAGCGCATTCATCATCTGAGCACGGTTCGCTCCCAGCCCATCGAGCGCCCCGGCCTTGATCAAGCTCTCAATAGCACGGCGGTTACACTCTTTGTAGGCGGACATACGGCGACAAAAATCGTAAAAATCCTTATATTGGCCGTTGGTTTCGCGTTCGCGCTGCAGTTCCGTCAGCAAGCCGCGACCAATGTTTTTGATCGCCAGCAACCCATAGCGAATGTGTCCGTCACAAAAAGCGAAGGACTCAACACTTTCGTTGACTGCAGGTGGCAACACCTGCAACTGTAAGCGCTCGCACTCGGCCATATATCCGGCGACTTTGTCACTTTCAATAGCGCCCGTGAGCAAAGCCGCCATATATTCACCGGGGTACAGACATTTGAGGTAAGCGGTACGATAGGCCACCAGCGCATAGGCGGCGGCGTGAGATTTGTTAAAGGCATAGGATGCAAAGGAGCTCATATCATCAAATATACGCTCAGCGACTGCCAACGGTACGCCACGGCGCAAACAACCTTCGGTAATGACCGTGCCGTTTTCATCCGTTTGTCCATGGATAAATATCGCGCGTTCCTTTTCCATCACGTCGTGCTTTTTCTTGGACATTGCACGACGCACCAAGTCGGCACGCCCCAAGGAATAGCCGGCCAACTCACGGAATATCTGCATCACCTGTTCTTGATAGACGATGCAACCGTAGGTCACTTCCAAAATCGGTTTGAGCCGCGGATGGGCATAGCGCACCTCATCGGGATGGTGACGGTTATAGATATATTTCGGAATGGAATCCATGGGGCCGGGACGATAAAGCGAAATAACAGCGATAAGATCCTCAAAGCAATCGGGTTTGAGGCCCATCATCACGCGCTTCATGCCGCCTGATTCAAACTGAAACACACCTTCCGTCTGCCCTGCCGCCAACATTTCATACACCTGCGGCACATCCAGAGGCACATCGGCTATCGAAAACCCGGGCTCGTGACGGCGAATCATGTTCTCGGCATCGGCAATGACCGTAAGGTTTTTGAGCCCCAAAAAGTCCATTTTCAGAAGTCCGAGTTCTTCCAAAATGCCCATCGTATACTGTGTAGCAACCGCGTCACCGTTGACACACAGCGGCACATATTCCTGCACAGGCTTGGCGGCGATCACCACGCCGGCAGCATGGGTGGATGCGTGACGGGGCATACCCTCAACTTGACGCGCCATATCGATCAAACGGCGCACTTGGGCATCGGAATCATACCGCGCACGCAGGTCAGCAGAAACCTCCAACGCCTTGTCGAGCGTGATATTGAGTTCCCAAGGCACCAATTTTGCAACCTCATCCCCCAAGGAATAAGGAAAGCCCATTACACGTGCCACATCGCGAATCGCCGCACGCGCCGCCATCGTACCAAAGGTGATGATCTGCGCCACACGCGGTGCGCCATACTTTTGAATCACATAATCAATGACCAGCTGACGCTTTTCATTGCAGAAATCGATATCAAAGTCAGGCATGCTGATGCGCTCGGGATTGAGAAAACGTTCGAACAGTAAATTATATCGCAACGGATCCACATCGGTAATGCCGATACAGTAGGCACACAAGCTGCCGGCGCCCGATCCACGTCCGGGGCCAACAGGAATGTCATGCGTTTTGGCATAGTGCACATAGTCATGGACGATCAGATAGTAGTCCACATAACCCATTTTTTCAATAGTATTGAGCTCATATTGCAGACGGTTTTGTGC
This sequence comes from Acutalibacteraceae bacterium, assembly GCA_045533135.1. GTDB lineage: Bacteria > Bacillota > Clostridia > Oscillospirales > Acutalibacteraceae > HGM12789. The sequence goes on along the minus strand of JAZSHG010000055.1, from coordinate 615 downwards.
CGATTCGGGCGGATTTTCGCCATAGCGGCGACGCAAGCCCTCTTGGCACAGGCGGCGAAAATACGCCACGCTGTCACCGCCGGGCGCATCAAATGCAGGCAGTTTCGTCTGTCCAAAGGTAAAGTTAACCTGACAACGGTCGGCAATGCGCTGAGTATTGTCAAAAGCTTCAGCAAGGTCCGGAAACAGCGCACGCATTTCGGCTTCCGACTTGATATAAAACTCGTCCGTTTCAAACGCCATTGCCGAAGGCTCGTCCATCGTGGTGCCTGTTTGGATACATAAAAGCACCTTTTGCACCTCAGCATCTGCACGTGTCAGATAGTGAGCGTCGTTGGTGCAGACCAACGGCAACTGACATTCACGCGCCAAACGCACCAGCTGCGCGTGGATGCGGTGTTGTTCCTCCAAGCCGTGATCCTGCAACTCGATATAAAAATGCTCAGGGCCGAACACGCGGCTATACCACAGTGCTGTTTCTTTGGCACTTTCCCAGTCGCCAGCAGACAGTGCCTGGGGAATCTCACCGGCCAGACAAGCCGATAACGCGATAAGTCCCTCATGATATTGTTCAAGCAGTTCACGGTCAACACGCGGCTTGCTGTAAAAGCCCTC
>JAZSHG010000114.1:0-3065 GCA_045533135.1 Acutalibacteraceae bacterium | reverse complement strand
CTGCCCTCTTTGGCGGCGCTTGAGCGTGTTTGTTTTTCACAGCCGTGGTCGGAAGACGCCTTGCGCGAGGAGCTTTCCAACCCCACCGCCCGCTTCCTTGTAGCGGAAAAAGACGGTGAGGCCGTCGGCTATATCGGCTGTCATTTTGCCGCTGACGAAGGGGCTATCACCAACGTGGCGGTATCCCCCACCTATCGGCGACAGGGCGTGGGCGGTTTATTGCTCGATGCGCTGTTATATGCCGCCGAAAAGGAGCATATCGGCAGCATATTCTTGGAGGTACGGGTGTCCAACACCGCCGCCAAGGCGCTGTATCAGTCGCGTGGATTTGTTTCCTGCGGTGTGCGGCCGCGGTTTTACACCGCCCCCACCGAGGACGGAGAAATTTTCAGTTGGACGGCAAAGGAGTGACCGTTTTTGTTGATATTGGGTATTGAATCCTCTTGTGATGAGACCGCCGCCGCCGTTGTGCGCGATGGGCGCGAGATCTTATCCAACGTGGTGGCATCACAGGTGGAGGAGCATAAATTATACGGCGGCGTGGTGCCTGAAATCGCCAGCCGCCGCCACGCCGAGGCGATTTCCAGCGTAGTTTCGCAGGCGCTGACCGACGCAGGTGTGACGCTCAAAGATATTGATGCCATCGCTGTCACCCATGCGCCCGGACTGATCGGTGCGCTTTTGGTGGGTGTCAACTTCGCCAAAGGACTTTCTGTGGCGACAGGGCTGCCGTTGGTGCCGACGCATCATTTGCGGTCGCACATCGCCGCCAACTATATTGCCCATCCCGACTTGAAACCGCCGTGTTTATGCTTGGTGGTGTCGGGCGGTCACAGCCATCTGGTGATGGTGGAGGATTACACGCGCTTTACCCTTTTGGGGCGCACGCGCGATGATGCCGCCGGCGAATGCTTTGACAAGGCGGCACGTGCCATGGGGATGCCCTATCCGGGTGGTGTACATCTGGACAAGCGTGCCCAAAGCGGTAATCCCCACGCTTTTGCATTGCCACGCCCACAGGTGGAGGGCAGTCCGTACGATTTCAGCTTTTCGGGACTGAAAACCGCCGTACTCAATCAACTGCACAATGCGGCGCAAAAGGGTGAGGAAGTCAACACCGCCGACCTGTGCGCCTCGTTGCAATTTACGGTAGCGGATATGCTGGGTAAACACACCTTGCAGGCGGCGCGCGACACGGGCGCTAAAACGGTGGTGCTGGCAGGCGGTGTGTCTGCAAACTCAGGACTGCGCGCGCACATGACCGCACTCTGCGAGCAAGACGGGCTTTCGCTCTATTTCCCGCCGCTGTCTCTTTGCGGCGACAACGCCGCGATGGTGGCGGCGCAGGGGTACTATGAGTTTTTGTCGGGCAACATTGCTGCCGCCGACCTCAACGCCGCTCCGACCTTGCCAATTGAATATCGCTAAAACATAAAAAAGCAGGCGTGCAACATGCACGCCTTCTTTTTTATGTTTGTGTTCAATTATTTGAGCACCTTGAGATAGTCCAAAACGGACAACACGATGCCCACGAGGACATACAGGTCAAGAAGACCGCAGACAAGGCCGACGATCACGCCCAGCACGGGAATGCCGACGAGCAAACCGATCAACGTACCGGCCACCAAACCGACCACCAGATAGATGACGATGTTGATAATGAGCGCCGCTACGTCATTTTTCTCTCCAAAGGAGAAGGGGAAATATTTCTTTAACATATCCATTCAAAAGCACCTCCTTTTTCATACAGTACTATACTACTCTGCAACGAAAAATGCAAGTGTTTTTTGCACGCCGCAGTTTGCACCGTTTTACAGTTGCGCCAGTACGGTAGTCAAAAATGTCCATATCCGCGCCGTGGAGTCAATACTGAGCCGCTCTGCAGTGGTGTGTATCGCCTGCATATCCGCGCCGATGGACACCGCGTCCAGTCCGGGGAGCTTGCCACACAACGGGCCACACTCCAATCCTGCATGAATGCCCATCACGATAGGCTCTTTGCCTGTGAGCGTACGGTAAACATCCACCATCACATCACGCAAGGGAGAATCGGCGCGGTATTCCCATGGGTCATACACGCCCGAAACACGAACAGCAGCATTTTGAGCGGCCGCGGCGGTTTTGAGGGTATCGACAAGCGCATCACGCTCGGCACAGACCGAGCTGCGTACAGAAAAGGTGATCGCGGTCGCATCTGCTGCCGTACGGAGCACACCAAGGTTGAGCGAAGTGCGCACCAACGTGTCATCAAACGTCTCTTTTGCCTGTACGCCGGCGGGGATATCCGCCACCAACGCCAACAGAGCATCCGCGCTTTGGGCCGTCAGAGGCGGCTGTGCTTCTTTTGCCGCGGTCAATTTCAAAGTGAGCGCAGGATCGGTTTGCGCAAAACGTGCCTGCGCCTCCACGGCAAAGCGGCGGCAAAAGGCCTCCCAGCCTGCTGTATCCTCTACCCACAAGGTGGCCGTAGCGTCGGTGGGGATGGCATTATCCTTGCTACCGCCATCAAAGCTTGCCAGGTAGCCGCCCAACTCCTGCACGCCTGCCTTAATGGCGGCGGTGAGCAATTTGATGGCGTTGGCACGACCTTTGTGTATCTCTGCGCCCGAATGGCCACCTGTCAGGCCATCGAGCGTCAAGGTGACGGCTTCGCCTGTCGGTTGTGCACGATCAAGCGGCAACGTCAGTTGCACCGTGCCGCCGCCTGCACAGCTGACGGTGAATACACCTTCTTCTTCGGAATCGAGGTTGATCAGACGGCGCGCCGTCACTGCGGACAGATCCATATCTGTCACGCCGAGCATGCCGATCTCCTCATCATTGGTGAGCAGTACCGTTACGGCCGGTGCCGGCAACGGTAACTCCAGCACCGCCATAGCCATGGCGACACCAATGCCGTCATCGCCACCCAAAGAGGTGCCGCGTGCACCAACCCAACCGTTCTCGACAAATACATCCAGTCCATCGGCATTCAAATCCAACAGACAGTCGGCATCTTTTACCGCCACCATGTCGATATGCGCCTGCAAAATCACCGGCGGATGGTCTTCATAGCCTTTGGCGGC
>JAZSHG010000213.1:0-12887 GCA_045533135.1 Acutalibacteraceae bacterium | reverse complement strand
GTTTTAATCATTTCGCAGACGATTGGCCACAAATATGCTGTGAGATCTGCGTCGTCGCTCAGCGGTGTCAGCATAGTGTTGCCGCTGCGAATCAGCCCCATTTTCAAATGATCTATCGAAAGATAGCGATAGGCATATTTTTCCATAAGCCTTTGCGCGTGTGCCGTTTTTCCTGTGTGAGATGCCCCTGTAATTAAAATGATCATTATTTTTATCTCCACAATTTATTTGCTACCATTATACCACATCGCTACACATAATAAAAGATGTTCAAAAATATTTGCCGGCCAAAGTGCGGGGAAACTTGTAGAAACGGATTGTACTTTTGGCGGTGATATGTTAAAATATTGATCATAAACAAAAAGCAAGATCGACTAATGAGATAAGGGGTAAAACAATGGAACGCATTGCGAGCTTTACGATCGATCATTTGACATTACAAGCGGGTTTATATGTATCCCGTGTGGACACATATAACGGATGCACCGTGACCACATTCGATATGCGTATCACCGCGCCCAATCGCGAGCCTGTGATTGATATGCCTGCGTTGCATACTATTGAGCATATGGCGGCAACCTATTTACGCAACAGTGCCATAAAGGACAAGGTCGTCTATTTCGGGCCAATGGGTTGCCGCACAGGATGCTATCTGCTGTTGTTTGGTGAATGGCAGTCGGCGGATATATACGACACCGTGGTGGCCATGTGCGATTTCATTTTGGCGTATGAGGGGGAGATTCCCGGCGCTGCGCCCGAACAATGCGGAAACTTTTCGGAGCAGAATTTGCCTATGGCCAAGTTCTACATCCAAAAATACCGCGATGCGTTGGTCACACACAAGCGGTTTGCTTATCCCACACAGGAAGATTGATGAAAGCCGAGGAGAGAATGTATATGCAACAGTTGCGCGAAAAAGTAGGCTTTATTTGTGATATGGACGGTGTTATCTATCACGGCAACCGCATTATCGAAGGTGTGCATCGGTTTATCCATTGGATGATCGACAACGATAAGAAGTTTGTATTTCTGACTAACAGTGCCGAAAGAACACCGCACGAGCTGAGCATGAAGCTGGAAAGAATGGGACTTACCGTGTCGGCTGATCATTTCTACACCAGCGCGATGGCGACGGCGGAGTTCTTGCACAGTCAAAAGGCCGGTTGCACCGCCTATGTTGTTGGCGAGGCGGCATTGACCAAGGCACTGTATGACCATGGGATCTATATGAACGACGTCAACCCCGACTATGTGATCGTGGGCGAGACCAGGAGCTACAATTTTGAAAAGCTGGAAAAGGCGATCGAGCTGGTGCGTAAAGGTGCCAGATTGATCGGTACCAACCCTGATATTACGGGCCCAACGGAAAAAGGCATTATGCCTGCAACGGGTGCTTTGATTGCCCCCATTGAGATCGCTACGGGCAAAAAGGCATATTTTGTGGGCAAACCCAACCCGTTAATGTTGCGTCACGGGCTCAAAAAGTTGGATTGCCACAGCCAGGATATCGCCTTTATCGGTGACCGCATGGATACCGACATCATCGCAGGCATCGAGTCTAATATCGACACGGTGCTTGTGCTCAGCGGTGTGACGGCCCTGGAGGATATTGACCGATATCCCTATTGCCCCAAATATGTGTTACAAAACGTGGGCGAACTGGTGGAATAAAAAAAGGCGCAACAAAAGTTGCGCCTTTTTTGTGTTGTTTATTTTGTGCCGCCGTAGGTGTTGGAAGTGTCGCTGAATACCTGTTTGCCTGTTTTGGCGCGTGAAGTCGCCACGCGCTTTTGCAGTTCCTCATAATAGAGATCTTCGTCAACAGGTAATGCAACGGGCTTTCCGAGAAAGGCGGACAAGTGCATCGCATTGGAAATGGTCACACCCTTGATACCTTCACTGCCGTCCGCGACCAACGGTGTGCCACGCAAAATCGCGCTCGCCCACGCGTTGAGCACGCCCACATGCTGGGGGTTTTCGCCATCCAGCTCGATGGCGAGTTCGGTCACCTTAGGAGCGCCAAACGGCACAGTATTGGTGCGAGAGAATTCGGGCTCGCCTGTTTCAAATTCCCACACATGCAGACCCGTTTCATCAGCGACCAGCTTGGCGCGATCCATCTGCACCTCGAAACGGTTGGTGCCGTAAGCGTCGCCTGTGGTGGTGATAAATACACCCGTGGCGCCGTTTTCATATTCCGCATAAGCGGTCACATCGTCTTCCACTTCAATATCGTGCCACTTGCCGAAATGCAGGTGCGCATCAATTTTGACGGGCATACCGCAGATCCACTGCCACATATCCAGCTGGTGGGGGCACTGGTTGAGCAGTACGCCGCCGCCTTCTCCCGACCAGGTGGCACGCCAGTTGCCCGAATCATAATAGGCTTGCGGACGGTACCAGTTGGTGATGATCCACACACTGCGGCGCATTTGTCCGTATTTGCCGGATTGTACCAGCTCGCGCATCTTGCGATAGATACAGTTGGTGCGTTGGTTGAACATCATACCGAATTTGACCTCGGGATGCTTGGCCGCCACCTCGTTCATTTCGCGTACCTGCTTGGTGTACACACCGGCAGGCTTTTCCACCATCACGTGAATGCCGCGTTCCATACAGGCGATGGCATAACGGGGGTGGTCATAGTGCGGAACGCTGATGATGCAAGCATCGATGTCACCGCTGTCGAGCATATTGATGGCATCGTTAAAGGTGTGCACACCGACGTTATCCTGTTCGGCAGCGGTGCGGCGCTCGGGCAGAATATCTGCCACCGCGGTGAGCACAAGCTCGGGGCATTTGCCCTCGCGGATGTTTCCGGCATGGCCGGATCCCATATTACCGTAACCGATAATACCTACGCGAATCTTATCCATAAGGTCAGTCTCCTTTATATGTCTTATTTTAGGGTTATCAGTTGTTTGGCATTGTCGTAGCTTAACCGTTTGACCAGTTTCAAAGCGGCCGTCTCATCATATTCACCGCCTGCGACCCAGCGGCCAACCAAATCGCACAGAATGCGACGGAAATAGTCGTGGCGCGCATAGGAGAGGAAACTGCGTGAGTCGGTGAGCATACCGGGGAACACACCCAGCGCACTGTTTTCGGCGATGACCGCCAGCTGTTGCTCAATGCCGCGCTTGTGGTCACAGAACCACCAAGCCGCACCACAGCAAACCCGAGGGAAAGCGGCGGCGATGGAGGCCATCTGTTCCGCACCTGTGGGGTTGAGGGTGTAGAGAATGGTGGCAGGCAGTGCATCGTTTTGCAAAAGCGCATCCAGCATAAATGCCAGATTATCGCCGGCAATGGGATCGCCTACGCAGTCCACACCGCAGTCGGGCCCGATCTGCCGAAACAGCACGGTGTTGCAGTTGCGCATGACTGCCAAATGCCATTGCATGACCAGATCGTATTGGCAGTAGAGCTTGCCAAGAAATACGTACATATATCCTAAGAAGCCCTTGTAGGCGTCATTGGTGATGGGTTCACCGCGCAGTGCCTTTTGGAAGGTGTCGGCGGCTTCTTGTTCATCGGCAAGGCGGTTGGGGAAGAAGGGGACACCTATATCGGTGATGCGGCAACCCATCTCCACAAAAAACGCCAGTCGCTTGGCAACCGCTTCTTTGAGCGAGGTAAGGTCGGTGACCGCTATCTTGGCGGCATCCGACAAGCGTGCGATATAGTCGGCATAGCCGTCACGGCGGACAAGTAGCAGGTTATCTGTGCGGAAAGAGGGGAGTACCGCCGTGTCAAAAGTGGCATCCTCACGCAAAAGCCGGTGATAGCGAAGGTCATCGATTATATCGTCGGTAGTACAAATGCACTCTACTTTGGAGCGTGCGATCAGCTTGCGCGGCGAGAGCTTCTCGGTCTCTATCACGCGGTTGGCTTCTTTCCAGATGTCCTCGGCGGTATCCTTGCCGATGGGTGTGTGAATGCCGAAAAATTGGGACAACTCCATATGTGACCAATGGTAGAGCGGATGATTTGCCGCCAGCTCCAACGCCTGGGCGTAGTGGCAAAATTTATCGTACCAGGAGGCGTTGCCCGTGATGTAGGTCTCGGGAATGCCTGCGGTGCGCATTAAACGCCACTTGTAGTGGTCACCGCCCAACCAAATCGCACCAATGTTATCAAAGGGACGATCTTCCCAGATCTCTTTTGGTGACAGGTGGCAGTGATAGTCCACGATAGGCAGATCTTTCACAGAGTCATACAGTTTGTGTGCGGTTGGGGATGAGAGTAAAAATCCCATAATGAGTCTCCCTTCGGTCGCTGTTACGAACATTGTAACACAAAAACTTTTGCCATAAAATTACACACAGTATCAAAAATATTGCAAAAATTATCATTATAGGCCAGTATGGCGATCCTAAAAGTGAAGAAAGACTTGTTTTTCAATAAAAAGTTTTCCGGGCGTAGCAATTCTTCGAAGCCTGTGGTATAATGGCTATTGACAGATGTATGCGTGTGGGAGTAACATAAAGCATATAGCGTCAATAACCCAAAGGCTAAAAATAAGCGAGGGACTGGAATATGAAATATGATGTGATTATTGTCGGTGCAGGCCCCGGTGGCATTTTTGCCGCGTACGAATTGGTGCAACGCGATCCTAACCTAAAAGTGGCTGTTTTTGAAGCAGGCCACGCGCTGGTCGATCGCAAATGCCCCATTGACGGCGAAAAGATCAAGACCTGCATCAACTGCAAAAACTGCAGCATTATGAGCGGTTTTGGCGGTGCAGGGGCTTTTTCCGACGGCAAGTATAATATCACCAACGATTTTGGCGGCACGCTGTATGAGTATATCGGCAAAAAGCACGCGCTGGAGTTGATGCACTACGTTGACGAGATCAACCTGAAATACGGCGGCGAAGGCACGAAGCTGTATACCACCGCGCGCAGTCGTTTTAAGGCGATCTGCATCCAAAATGATCTGCACCTGCTGGATGCTTCGGTGCGGCATTTGGGTACCGATATCAACTATGTGGTGCTGGAAAACCTGTATACCTATCTGAAAGATAAGGTGGAATTCCACTTTAACACCCCTGTTGTTTCTGTGCAAAAGGAAGATGACGGTTACAAGATCATCTGCAAAGATGCTGACCATCGGTGCAAGGATTGTATCATCTCGGTGGGTAGAAGCGGCAGTAAGTGGATGGAAACGGTTTGCCACGAGCTGGATATTCCCACCAATTCCAACCGCGTGGACATTGGTGTGCGCGTGGAATTGCCTGCCACGGTTTTTGCGCACCTGACCGATGAGCTTTATGAGAGCAAGATCGTGTACCGCACCAAAGAATATGGCGACAAGGTGCGCACCTTCTGCATGAACCCGAAAGGCTCGGTCGTCAATGAGAACACCAACGGTATCATCACCGTCAATGGGCACAGCTATGAAGATCCTGCCAAGCAGACGGAGAACACCAACTTTGCCCTGCTGGTTGCCAAGCATTTTTCGGAGCCGTTTAAGGATTCCAACGGCTATGGCGAGTCGATTGCGCGGCTTTCCAATATGCTCGGCGGCGGCGTCATCGTGCAACGCTTCGGCGATTTGACACGCGGTCGCCGCTCTACGCCGAACCGCATTGAAGAAGCGTTTGTCACGCCGACGCTTAACGCCACCCCCGGTGATTTGAGTTTGGTGTTGCCCAAACGTATTCTCGACGGTATCATCGAGATGATCTATGCGCTGGATAAAGTGGCCCCCGGTACCGCCAATGAGGACACCCTCCTCTACGGTGTGGAAGTGAAGTTCTACAACATGGAAGTCGAAGTGGACAGAAATCTCGAGTCCAAGCATAAGGGCTTGTATATCATTGGTGACGGAAGCGGTATTACGCACTCGCTGTCCCATGCGTCTGCCAGCGGTGTGCATGTGGCGCGTAACATCACCCAAAAATGAGCATAATATAAAAACAGAGGCAAGTTTTTGCCTCTGTTTTTTAGTCTTATCTGTGCCGATTTTGCCGAAAAGTATTGCGCTTGGCGGCAAATTCCAGTATAATGCGATTGTCCCCATTTACGGTGATAAATCCATAGTCACACAGGTGATACATAATGACCAAGCTTTGTATTTTTGACCTTGATGGTACCGTTTTGGATACGGTGCAGACCTTGGCGCATTACGGCAATGCGGCGCTTATCAAGCACGGCGTCGAGCCGATTGAGGCCGAGCAGTATAAATATCTCGCGGGTGCAGGTATGGCGGCACTTATTAAGAATATGCTCAATTTCCGTGAGTGTTATACGGAGGAGCTGTTTGAAAAGGTGCTACACGATTATGATACCGCCTACAACGCCGACATCACCTATAAAACAGTCATCTACGAGGGATTGGTCGAAGCGCTCGACAATATCAAGGCGCAAGGGGTAAAGCTGGCCATTGTCTCCAACAAGCCCGATTATGCGGCAAAAGATGTGGTGTATGCCCTGTTTGGTAAAACGTATTTCAAAGAGGTGGTCGGGCAACTGCCCGATGTGCCGCTCAAGCCCGACCCGACCGCTGTTTTTGGCGTGATGGAAAGAGCGGGCGTGACCGCAGACGAGTGCCTGTATATCGGGGACACGTCGACCGATATGAAAACCGGCAAGAATGCAGGCCTGTTTTCTGTTGGTGTTTTGTGGGGCTTCCGTGGCGAAGAAGAACTGCGTGACAACGGTGCAGATCTAATCATTCGCCATCCGTCAGAGCTGTATGCACATATTTTGGCAAGAGGATAACTGCCAAGAAAAGGGTAAGGGGGGAGAGCTTTGAAAAACGATAGTCCAACAGCCGAAGAAGCCTATCTGCGCCGCAAAAAGCGACTGGCGCTGCTGTCTTTAACCGTGGTGGCTGTGCTGGCACTGTTGGCAACGTGGTTTGTTTGGAACTGGCTCGCCTCCTTTTCGCAGGACGATTTTCGGGAATATATCCGCTCCTTCGGCCCACTGGGCTGGCTGGTGCTTTTAGGATTGCAAATTTTGCAGGTGTTTGTGGCGCTCATCCCCGGTGAACTGCTGGAAACTGCCGCAGGCTATGCATTTGGCCCACTTGGGGGCACAGTGATATGCTATGTCGGTGTCGCCATAGCGTCGGCACTGATTTTTTTGTTGGCGCGCCGCTTTGGTGTGCGTATGGTGGAGCTGTTCATCTCGCGAGAGAAAATTCAAGAGCTACGGTTTATCAACACGGAAAAGAAGCGCAACCTGTTGATATTTTTGCTCTTTTTTATTCCCGGTACCCCCAAAGATCTGCTTACTTATTTTGTGTGCCTGACCGATATGAAGCTTGGCACTTTTTTGACCATTACACTTATCGCGCGATTGCCATCGGTGATATCCTCGTCCTTTGGTGGCCATTTGCTGGGAGAAGAACAATATATAGGCGCTGTTTTACTCTATGGAATAACGGCTGTGGTCAGCTTGGTGGGATTGGGCATCTATCATACCATCGTGCGCCGCAGACAGAAAAAGCAACATTTGATTGAACAGGAGAAAAAAGTATGAAACTGCATCCGATTTTTACCGATCACCTGGTGTTGCCTGCCCAAAAACCGTTGCGTATCTTTGGCGAGGGAGACAAAAAGATTACCGTATCTCTTAACGGTCAAACAGCCGTTGCCACTCCCTGTGAAGGAAAGTGGCTGGCACAGTTGCCGCCGATGACCTATGGCGGCCCCTACACCTTGACTGTGACCGACGGCGATGATACGGTTATCTGCACGGATGTGCATATCGGCGAGGTCTATTTGTGCTCAGGGCAGTCCAATATGCAGTTTTGCTTGGCAGACAGCTCCACACCGCCCGAGAAATGGCGCGCTGAGGAGCGCTTGCGTTTTTATACCTGTGATCGGTTGGAGCCGGTCAATACCTTTACCGCCGCCGACGGTTGGACGCTTTGCGCGTTGGAAACGGCAGGCGAACGGTCGGCGCTGGCGTATTATATCGGACAAGCGATTGCGCAGAAAAAGGGTATCGCAGTTGGCGCTATCACTTGCCATCAAGGGGCCTCGGCGATTGAAAGCTGGGTGCCTGCAGGCTTGTTCCAAAGCATGGGCATTGACATTCCTGCGGAGGAGAAAAACGTTGACCACTATTATCCGCCGTATGACGCTTGGAGCAGTGACGGCGCGTTGTATGAGAATATGGTGCGGCAGATCGTGCCGTATACCCTTACGGGTGTTATTTGGTATCAAGGCGAAAGCGATGCCGGTGTTGCCGAGGGTAAGGTTTATGACCGCGAGCTGACGGCACTGATCGAACAGTGGCGCAAGGATTTCAAAAACGATACACTGCCCTTTGTAGTGGTGCAGATCGCAGACTTTGACACCACGGGCTATCCGGAAGGATGGAAGCTGGTGCAGGAAGCACAGGCAAAGGTGGGGCAGACAGTGCCGCACGTCAAAACGGTGATTTCGCGTGATATCAGCGAGAGCGATGACGTGCATCCGCGCACCAAAGATAAGCTGGCGGCACGCATTGTCGATGCGATAGCTGAACTGACCGAATAATCTCGACGGAGGAAAACGATGACCAGACACGATTTGTGGCAGCTGCAACCGGCTGTTGGTTTAGGTGAGCGTTGGCGTGATGCCACACCGCTTGGCAACGGTAAAACAGGCCTGTCTTTGTTGGGCGGTTGCCGTCGCGATTTGTACATTATCAACCGCCACGATCTGTGGCATGGTAGTCACGAGGGTGACCTGCCTGACGTGGCCTACTGCATCCCCAAGATGCGCGAGCTGATGGAAGCAGGACACTATGAGGATGCCTGCAACTATATGTATGATGAGCTGTGCAAGGCAGGTTACAGCACGAATGCAGGCAATATACGCCCACTTGCACAGGTGGAGTTTTTCTTTGACTGTACAGGGGTGTATAACCACTATCGCCGCATATTGCATATGGACAGCGGCGAGGCGGAGATCACCTATCAGCTGGACAAGACCCCCTATCGCCGCCGCGCGTTTGTGTCGCGCCGCCGCGACCTGGTCGTTACGCGTATGCAAGCGGCGCAGAGTGGGGATATGGCGATAGCCCCCGGTTTCTATGGTAGTTCGGAGGGCAATATGAGCGACTGGATGCGTCAGCGCGACGGGGAAAACACCCGTTATTCTGTCGAAAACGATTGCCTTATCTATTCTACACGCCACGAGGACGGCACATGGTTTGGCCTGGTGGTGCGTGCCGTTTCCAACGGTCGCGTGCGGTTGCAACTGGAAAAAGCGGTGAAAACCGACGGTAAGGGTACGCCGGATGGGCCGCACATTGTTGTAGAGGGCGCGACCGACACCACTGTGGTGATGGCACCGTTCACAGGTGCGAAAAGTCGTGCTGTTGGCGAACGGCAGGCACTGCGTCGTGTGCAAGCGGCAGGTGCGGATTATGATAAGCTATTCGCTGAGCATCGCCGTCTTCACCATCGTTTGTATGCAGCGGCAGATGTATGCCTGTATCAGGGACGAACCTTCCACGCCAACGAGGAACTGTTGCAAGAGGCACGTGAGAGCCGTTGCAGTGTGGAGCTGGCAGAAAAACTGTGGCGCTTTGGTCGCTATCTGTTCATCAGCGGCACGGGCCCCGACAGCAACCCTTTCCCACTTTACGGCTTGTGGGGAGCAGGCTATTTCCTGCCGTGGAACCAAAACGTTGCCAACGAAAATGTCGAAGCCATCTACTGGCACGCCGCTGTGGGCGGACTGGCATCGCTTGTTCCTTCTATCATTCACTACTACTATAATCAGATGCCTGTCGCCCGTGAGGTGGCAAAGCGGCTTTATAACTGCCGCGGCATTTTTATCGGCACCTATTCCGCACCCGGTGCGAGCGGTCCGTCACCGGCAGTGCCTGCTATTTTGCACTTTAACGGTGTGGCAGGGTGGCTGTCCCGGCATTTCTATGAGTATTATCAGCTCACGCGTGATGAAGTGCTGTTAGAGCAGAAAATTTTGCCCTTTATGCTGGAAGCGGCGGCGTTTTATGAGGATTACGTCACCGAGGAGAACGGCACGCTGGTGATTTCGCCCAGCGTTTCACCCGAAAACTCGCCGCTGGAGTTTATCCACACCAAGCGCCCCACCGCCACCGGACACTATATGCCTGTGACCAAAAACGCCACCATTGAAATGGCGATCCTCAAAGAGTTGTTGACAAATCTGCTTGCGTTGTCGAAAGATCATTCCTTGCCGCCCGAACGAGTGGCGCGCTGGCAGGATATGCTCAAAAAGGTGCCGCCCTATCGCATCAACGGGGACGGTGCCATTGCCGAGTGGATGGATCCGAAAATGACCGACAACTATTTCCACCGCCACCTGTCCCACGTCTACCCCTTGTTCCCCGGTACCGAGCTGGAGGACACCGGTAGGCAGGATCTGATTCCCTATTTCCGCCGCGCGGTGGAATTGCGAAAGCTGGGTTCGATGACAGGTTGGTCGATGGCGCACATGGCGGCGATTTATGCTCGCCTGGGCGATGGCGATAAAGCGTATGACACCCTGTCGATGATGACCAAGGTGTGCCTGTTGCCCAACTTTTTTACCCTGCATAACGATTATCGTGGCATGGGCATCACGACCGAAAATATGGGTGATCTGCATTTTGCACCTGTACAGTTGGATGCGATCGTTGGCAGTGTCAATGCGGTGCAGGAGATGCTCCTGCGTGTCGCGCCCAGCCGCGTGTGTGTGTTGCCTGCCTGCCCGACCGAATGGAAATCAGGCAGTACCAAACTGCATATTTTCGGCGGCAACGTGACATTGCGCTGGGATCTGGACAAGAAATACTGTCGAGCGACCTTTTATGCCGAGCGTGATCTTTCGCTGACGGTGGTGATGCCGTTTGGTGCAGGCGAGCATACGCTTTGCTTGTCGGCAGGTGAGATGTCGGTGTTGACAGTTTAACGGTTGCCGATTGCCTATCAAAACCAACCGCACAGCGTAAAAAGGTTGAAGAATCTGCGTGCTTGTGCGATACTATTTGCAGAAAATCTCCACAGGGAGGGTCTCTTTTGCAAAACATCATTGAAATAGACCATCTTTTCAAAAGCTTTGGCGAGGTCAAAGCGGTGCAGGATTTGAGTTTTCGTGTCAAGCAGGGCGAGCTGTTCGCTTTCCTGGGTATCAATGGCGCAGGCAAATCCACCACCATCAATATTATGTGTGGACAGTTGTCTAAAGATAGCGGTACGGTGGTGATTGACGGTGCTGACCTTGATCACCGCGTGGCACATGTTAAGTGTCAGCTGGGCGTGGTGTTCCAAGCGTCTGTGCTGGATGCTGCGCTGACGGTGTACGACAACCTCGAAAGTCGTGCCGCGCTTTACGGTATCACGGGGGAGGCGTTCAAAAGCCGCCTTCAAGAACTGGCTACGCTGCTGGATTTTGCTGACTTGCTCAAACGTCCTGTCGGCAAGCTGTCGGGCGGTCAGCGCCGCCGCATCGATATTGCGCGTGCGCTGTTACACCGCCCGAAGATATTGGTGCTTGATGAGCCGACAACAGGCCTTGATCCGCAGACGCGCAAGACGATCTGGAATGTGATCGCTAATCTGCGCAAAAACGATAAGATGACCGTGTTCCTTACCACCCACTATATGGAAGAGGCGGCAGAGGCGGACTATATCGTGATACTCGACAGCGGCAAAATTGCCGCTGAGGGTACGCCGTTGGAGCTCAAAAATGCCTACACGGGGGATTACATCACCCTTTACGGTGTTGATGAGCAAGCGGTGAAGTCGCTCGGCAAGCCCTATGAGCTGTTACGCGATGCTTTTCGCGTGTCGGTGCCCAATACAGCACAGGCGACCGCGCTTATTCTTGCGCATCCCGATGTGTTTATGGACTATGAGATCACTAAGGGGAAAATGGACGATGTGTTCCTGTCGGTCACAGGCAAAAGCTTAACGGGAGGTGACGAGAAATGACCACCGTTTCGGTTTTGATCAAGCGAAATGTCAAGTTGTTTTTCAAAGACAAGGGCATGTTTTTCACCGCCCTTATCACGCCCGGCATTTTGCTTGTACTGTATGCGACTTTTCTTGGCAACGTCTACCGCGACAGCTTTAGTGCCAACCTGCCAGAAGGCTTTGTCCTCTCCGAAAAGGTGCTCGATGGTTTGGTGGGCGGTCAGCTCATCTCCTCGATATTGGCGGTATCCTGCGTGACGGTAGCATTTTGTTCCAACTTTTTGATGGTGCAGGACAGGGCTAACGGCACGATCAAAGATCTGCGCATTTCGCCTGTCAGTTCGGCGACCTTGTCCATCAGTTACTATGTTGCCACGCTGTTTTCCACCCTGATCATCTGCTTTGCGGCAACGGTGATATGCCTCGTTTATGTGGGGTTGGTTGGCTGGTATATGTCGCTGACTGATGTGATACTGCTGTTCGTGGATGTGTTGCTGTTGGTGCTGTTTGGCACAGCACTTTCGTCACTGATCGACTTTTTCTTGTCCACGCAAGGACAGATCTCTGCTGTTGGCACCATCATCAGTGCAGGCTACGGCTTCATCTGCGGCGCTTATATGCCTATATCCTCCTTCGGCGATGGCTTACAGAAGGTGGTGGCCTTTTTGCCCGGCACCTACGGCACCTCTCTGTGCCGCAACCACGCACTCGGCGGTGCTTTGGCACAGATGCAGGAGGACGGCATCCCTGCCGAGATGGTGGAGGGGCTTAAAGATGTGCTTGATTGCCACGTCTATTTCTTTGATGAGGCTGTCAGTGTGCCGATGATGTATGTGATACTCGGCGGTGCAACGGCGTTGCTGGTGGCGGCTTATATTTTGCTTAACGCGCTCAAAAAAGACGCATAAAAGAAAAGCGTTGTCCAACGGACAACGCTTTTCTTTTATTTTTCAGTCAAGTGACCTGCTGTGCGCAGATCGGGATACCCCCATTGGCGTAAC